>CAZBPT010000004.1:58566-68993 GCA_964493875.1 uncultured Bacteroidales bacterium
CCTTTATATCTTATCAAAAAAGGAAAATTTGAACAATATGCTTGGTCAGAAAAACAAAGACTTGAACTAATTGAATCTCTGGGAAAAGGAAACGAAAATGCTCTCAATATTCAAAGATATAAAGGTCTAGGTGAAATGAACCCTGAGCAATTATGGGAAACCACGATGAGTCCGGAAAATAGAACACTACGTCAAGTTACTATTGATAATGCTATTGAAGCCGACAAAATTTTCTCTATGCTTATGGGTGACGAGGTTGCTCCACGAAGAGAATTTATTGAAGCAAACGCTACTTATGCAAATATTGACGCATAATTTTGTTAATTAATATTTTTTATCATGCAAAGAATAATTTTTTTAGTATTAATTGTAATTCTGATTTTTGTTATCTGTTTTTCAATTTATAAAATAATCTCAGCAAAAAAAAATCATAACGACACTCTTTTTGAAATTGAAAGATTACAAACGCTTAAGAATGATGGTATAATCACAGAAGAAGAATTTCAAAAAGCTAAAGAAAAATTATTGAAAAAAATATAATAACATAAAATTGAAGCTATCAATAATCATAGTAAATTACAATGTTAAACATTTTTTGCAACAATGTTTAAATTCAGTTCTCGTTGCTGCAAAACATTGTGAAACTGAAATATTTGTTGTCGACAACAATTCTATTGATGGTTCTTGCACAATGGTTAAGGAAAATTTTCCATCTGTTATTTTGATAGAAAATAAAACTAACTATGGTTTTTCTTATGCTAACAACCAAGCAATAAAAATTGCTAAAGGCGATTATATTTTACTACTTAACCCAGACACACTTATTGAAGAAAACACTCTAAAATCTGTATGCGATTTTTTAGATGACACACCAGATGCCGGAGCATTAGGCGTTAAAATGATTGACGGTAACGGACGTTTTTTGCCGGAATCTAAACGTGGCCTTCCTACTCCTTCTGTGGCTTTTTATAAAATTTTCGGTCTATCTAAAATTTTTAAAAAATCTAAAAAATTTGGACAATATCACCTCTCTTATTTAGACAAAAATGAAATTCATAAAGTAGATGTCCTTTCCGGAGCATTTATGCTTATCAGAAAATCTGTTCTCGATAAAATCGGTCTACTTGATGAAACTTATTTTATGTATGGCGAAGACATTGACATGTCTTATAGAATAGTTCTCGCTGGATACAACAACTATTACTATCCTAAAACCACAATAATCCACTACAAAGGAGAAAGCACTAAAAAAGGCAGCTTAAATTATGTTTTTGTTTTTTATAAAGCAATGATAATTTTTGCAAAAAAATATTTTACATCTAAAAGAGCAAAATTATTCTCTTTTATGCTAAATTCTGCAATTTATTTTAGAGCTTTTCTTGCTATTTTGTATCGCTTGTTTATTAATATTATTACTGTCGCTGTAGATTCTATAATTATTATTGCAAGTTTTTTTTCAAGCTTTGTTCTATGGCAAAATATCAGTCACAAAAATTTTTCCGTCCCAATACTAATATACTCTCTAATTTTTATACTTATATCTTATATTCTCTCAATTGCAATTAGCGGGGGTTATGACAAACCACTGAAAATTAATAAACTTTTTTACGGAATTTTAATAGGTTCAACTTTAACGGTAATTATTTATTCACTACTTCCCGAAACTTACAGATTTTCTCGTGCAATAATAATTATTACTATCGCCACTACTCTATTATTAGTTCCTTTAACTCGCTACCTCCTGAGTATCACAAAAATTCGTATTTTTAAAATATCAACAAAGAAAAAGAACAATATTGCTATTATCGGGCAAAAAGACGAAATACAAAACTTTCAGAATCAAATAGATAGCAATAACTCTAATTTAAATATCCGCTATCATATAAATCCAAATGCAGATGATGACGATAGCTTTTTTGATGCAAATATTCATCAAATTGACGATTTTACCAGAATAAATAAAATTGACAGCATAATATTTTGTGTAAATAATCTTAGCACACAACAGATTATTTCTATTATGATAATCCTTCAAGGTCGAAATATTGACTACAAAATTACAAGTAGCGATGGCTTATCAATAATTGGGAATAATCTTGCAATAAATACTTGCGATTTGTATCAGATTAATATTAAGGGAATTGCAATGCCTGAAAACCAAAGAAGAAAACGCATCGTAGATTTATTCTTTTCCTTCATACTCCTGATTTTTTATCCCTTATATTTTCCTTTTATCAAAAAAAGATTTTGCGCATTGAAAAGACTATTTATTATATTTTTTGGGGAAAAATCTTTTATTAGTTATGCTTCAAAAAATTCATTTATCCAACTACCAAAAATAAAAAACGGCTACTTTTCTCCAGCAGACTTTTACGAAAAAGATAACATGTCGGAAAAGTTAAAAGATAAAGTCGATTATTTTTATGCAAAAGACTACAATATCTTTTTTGATTCAAAAATAATTTTGAAATTTTGGTACAAATTAGGGGTAGTTTAAAAAAATCAATAAAAAAAGAGCCACATGCCGGACTCGAACCGGCGACCTATTCATTACGAATGAATTGCTCTACCAACTGAGCTAAAGTGGCATCTCGATTGATTTTCAAAATTAACACTAAATTTTTTAATTGCAAAATTTATTTTGTTCCTGCTAAGTATGAAATAAATTGCTAAAACTCAAAAAAAAGGATTTGTAATATTGATTTTTTTTTATAAATTTGTGAAAGGAAAATCAAGTGACAACAGAAAATTATTATAACGAAAATAGCGTAAAATTTTTAATCATTCGTTTCAGCAGTATCGGAGATATCGTTCTTACAAGTCCCGTGATTCGTTGCCTGAAACAACAAGTAGATAATGCTGAAGTCCACTATCTTACAAAAGAACAAAACGCCAAACTTTTAACAGAAAATCCATACATTGACAAAATACTCACTCTTAAATCATTTCAAGAAACTGTAGACGAAATAAGAGAAGAATGCTACGATTATATTATTGACTTACATCATAATCTCAGAACCTGGCGACTAAAAAACAAATTAAAAATATTGGATTTCTCATTTCCAAAATTAAATTGGGAAAAATGGATTCTGGTAAATTTCAAAATCGATAAACTCCCTGATATCCACATAGTTGATAGATATTTATCCACAGTTGACTTATTTGATGTAAAAAACGACAATAAAGGACTCGACTTTTTTATAAACGAAGAAAATGAAGTGAATATTGAAGATGTCTTGGGAGAAAAAAATCAGAAATTTGTTGCAGTAGCAATTGGTGGACAGCATTTTACAAAAAAAATGCCAGCCGAATTATTGCAAAAAATTGTTTCAGAAATTCACGCAAAAGTAATTTTATTAGGCGGAAAAGAAGATTTTGATAATGGCGAAATAATAAAAAACAATTCCGAAAATATTATCAATACTTGCGGAAAATATTCAATTCAGCAATCAGCGAGTATTATAAAACAATCAAGTTTTGTAATTACACACGATACCGGATTAATGCACATTGCAGCAGCCTTTAAGAAAATAATTATTTCAATTTGGGGAAATACTGTTCCAAAATTTGGAATGTACCCTTATATGGCCGATCCTAAATCAAAAATTTTTGAAGTAAACTCTCTAAAATGCAGACCTTGTACAAAAATTGGATTCAGCGATTGTCCAAAAAAACATTTTAATTGTATGAAAAATCAAGATATTTCAGAAATTATTAATTACTCTGAAATATTATTAAAATAAAAATATTAAGAATATGAAAATTAAAAACATAGCAGTATTATTTAGCTTAATTATTGTTTTATTTGCCTGTAATTCAAATAATTCTAATCCTGATAGCAGCGATTTAAGAGACGATATTGAATCATTAGAAGAAAAAACATTTTCTAACAAAGAAGAGTTTAACAGTCAGTTGGCAAATGATTTATTGACAAAATATTTGGAATATGCTGATTCATTTCCCAAAGACAGTTTAGCTGCAGAATATTTAATGAGAGCATCGTCAATCGCTTCTGGTCTTGAAAATCCACAAAAGGCAATCGAATGTTTATCAAGAATCGAAAAAGAATATCCCAATTATAATAAAATGGCAAATGTAATATTTCAACATGCATTCGTTTTGGAAAATGAAATTAGAGACAAAAATGCTGCAAGAGAATATTACGAACTTTTTATCGATAAATATCCTTCACATGTTTTAGTAGAAGATGCTCAAAATGCAATTGCCTTAATGAATTTAAGCGAAGAAGAATTGATTCAGTTTTTAGAAGCGAAGAATAAAAAATAGATGGATTTTATTATTGAAAATCTTAAAAAAAATCCTGCTATCCGACTGATACTCCCTTTTATTATCGGAATAGTTCTTGCTATTAAAATAAATATAGGGCTTGTTCTACCAATATCAATTTGCGCAATATCAATAGCAATAATAATTTTTTCGTTTTTCAATAAAAAATATTACAATCTAAGTTTTGGCATCGGTATAAACATATTTTTATTTTCAATAGGAATATTATTAGTACAATTAGCAAACCGATCCGGAGAAATTAACGAGATTTCAAAACTAAAAGAAGGAAATTCTCTCATTATCGGAGAAATTGAGAAAGAGCCAAAAATAAAAGAAAAGACAATCACTGTTAATCTGAATATTAAAGCTATAAAAGTCGATAATAAATGGCAAAACACAAGCGGAAAAACAATCTTGTACCTTGAAAACGACAGCCTTGCACAAAAATTAATGGTTGGTGACATTATAGCATTAAATCCGAAATTGAAAGAAATCGAAGATTCCGGGAACCCCGAAGCCTTTAACTATAAACAGTATTTAAGCTATAATTTAATAAGTACAAGTGCATTTGTTAAATCAGAAGAATGGACAATATTAGAAAACCCAAATTCTATCCCGTTGCGATTAAAATTACTTCGATTTAGAACAACTTTAATAGATTTGCTTAAAGAAAACGGAATAGAAAACGATGAATTAGATGTACTGTCGGCTCTAGCATTGGGTTATGCCGACAATATAAGTTCCGAAATTCGACATCACTATTCTTCTTCAGGAGCAATGCACATTTTGGCTGTTTCTGGATTACACGTCGGAATCATCTACGGCATAATCGTTTTTCTCTTTAAATTTATTAAAAATAAAAAATTTGAATATGTAAAAATTCCTGCAACAATAATATTAATATGGATTTATGCAATGTTAACGGGATTATCTCCATCTGTGATGCGTTCCTCCATAATGTTTTCTATTATTGCAATAGGCAATTTATCAAAAAATAATGGGTCATCGCTTAATACAGTCGCAGTGTCGGCTTTCATATTATTAATAATAAATCCGTATAACTTAATGAATGTTGGCTTTCAACTGTCATATATTGCAGTTATCGGAATTTTGATTTTTCAGCAGCCTTTTCAAAACTTATATGCACCAAGAACAAAATTTGGAAAATGGATTTGGTCTCTAACATGCGTTTCCATCGCTGCACAATTGGCAACAGCCCCTATTTGTATTTATTATTTTAACCAATTTTCAAATTATTTTTTGATTACCAATTACCTTTTAATTCCAATATCTACTGTCGCGATATGGATTTGTATTGCTGTGTGGGCAACAAGTTTTATTCCGATAGTTTCAAATTTTCTCGCACAAATACTTATTTACGTTATTAAAGCAATGAATTTTTCTGTGGCTTTTATCGACAATCTTCCATTTTCGGTACTGAACAACATCTATATTGATTTGCCACAGGTATTTATATTTTATCTTGCAATAATATTTATTTTTATATATTTTTTCGTATCAAAAAATCACAAACATTTTTTCGCATTTGTAGCTTCTGTGATAATATTTGCAGGAATAAATCTTTTGCAGGATTTTATGGTAAAAAACCAAAAAACAATTCTTGTTTACAATATTAATAAATTATCGGCAATTAATATCATTGATGACGACAAAAATTTGATTTTTGCTAATTTAGAAAAATTAAACAAAGAAAAACTGGACAATACCGCAAAAGGGCTATGGCTAAAAAAAGGTGTTGATGGCGAAAAATATATCGATATAGCTCCCGGAAAAAATAATATTATTACAAATTTAGTTACAATCGACAATAAAAATATTTACTATAAAAATAATTTTATATCATTTTACGACAAAAAAATATACATATTAGATAATAATTTTAAAACTCAAAATACTCAAAACAACAATCGTATAAAAGTGGATTTTATCCTTGTGAGCAATAATCCTGAAATAGAATTAGGTGAAATAAAAAACTATTTTGAATATGACAAAATTATTATTGACGGATCAAATTCCCCAAAAAATATTGAAAAATGGGAAGAAGAGAATATCGAAGAAAAAAATAAAATATTTTTCACAACAAAATCAGGAGCATTTATTTTCGACTTAAAACAATAATAAAATTACAGATAAATAAAAAATGAGTAGCATAATCTTATCAACAGCATATTTTCCTAACATTCAATACATAAGTAAATTTTTGAAAGGAGAAAATATCATTATAGATGTTTATGAACATTACTCTCGTCAATCATACAGAAATCGCTGTAATATTTTATCGGCAAACGGAGTCCTGTCATTATCGGTTCCGATAATAAAAAACAACAACAGTTATACAAAAGATGTAGAAATTGACTATTCCACTAATTGGCAAAAAAACCATAAGATTGCGATACTATCTGCTTATAAAAACTCTCCATACTACGATTACTATATTAATGAGTTTAATTTTGTTTTTGAAAAAGAAGAAAAATATCTTATAGAACTAAATTTCAAAATATTAGATAAAATATTAAAAATTCTCAAGGCAAATAACTTTTATGAGATTTCTACCGACTTCATAAGGGAAACAGAAAATAATTTTCGTGAAAGCATATCTCCCAAAAAATCAAAAAATATTATAGACCCTGACTTTAAATCAGAAAAATACTATCAAATATTTTCTGACAAATTTGGATTCATTGAAAATTTAAGCTTCTTGGACTTGTTATTTATGAACGGACCTGAGAGTATTTTATATTTGAAATAAATCGAAAAAATTTACTTTTGAATCATAAAAAAATATTCAGAGGAGAAAAATTACAAAAAACTTTGATTTTCAAAAAAAAAGTGCTACTTTTGCATCGGAAAAATTTATAAATAAAGTCTAACCAAATTAATTTTAAAAAAAAACAAAAAAAATGTCAGAAAACATTGAAAACAAAGAAGTTTTAGAACAAAATGAAGTAGCAGAAGTTGCAGAAGTAAAAGCAACTCAACCAGCAAAACCAAAAGCTCAAAAAGTAGCTCCCGCTGATTTTGATTGGAATGCTATTGACAAAAAAGAAAGTGCATATTCAAAAGAAGAACGTGCAAAATTAGAAGACACCTACGGCAATACATTCAAAACATTGCAAGAAGGTGAAATTATTGATGCCATCGTTGTTGGCAAAACCGAAAAAGAAGTAATCGTTGATATCGGTTACAAATCTGAAGGCGTAATTAATAGAAGTGAATTTAAAGCAGACGAACTCCCTGCTAACGGAGAAAAAGTTGAAGTTTATGTTGATAAAATTGAAGGTCTTGACGGTCAATTAATTCTATCACACAAAAAAGCTAAATTATCAAAAGCATGGGAAAGAGTTAACGAAATATGTGCTACACAAGAAATCGTTAAAGGACAAATTAAATGTAGAACTAGAGGCGGTATGATCGTTGATGTATTCGGATTAGAAGCATTCTTACCAGGTTCTCAAATAGACGTTCGTCCTATTAAAGATTATGATGCATTTGTAGGAAAAACAATGGAATTTATTATTGTAAAAATCAATGACGAATTCAAAAACATAGTTGTTTCTCACAAAGCAATTATTGATGCACAATTAGAAGAACAGAAAAAAGAAATTATTTCCAAATTAGAAAAAGGACAAGTATTGGAAGGTGTTGTTAAAAACATTACATCTTACGGTGCTTTCATCGATTTAGGTGGTGTAGATGGTTTAATCCATATTACAGACTTATCTTGGGGTCGTGTTACACATCCTGAAGAAATCGTTCAATTAGAATCAAAAATCAATGTTGTAATTATTGATTTTGACGGAGAAAAGAAACGTATTGCATTAGGCTTAAAACAATTAACTCCTCACCCATGGGATTCTTTAGATCAAAATTTGAAAGTTGGAGACATTGTAACAGGTAAAGTTGTTGTTACTGCTGACTACGGTGCATTTGTAGAAATTGCTCCCGGCGTTGAAGGTCTTATCCACGTAAGCGAAATGTCTTGGTCTCAACATTTACACCAAGCTCAAGACTTCTTGAAAAAAGGTGACGAAGTTACAGCAAAAATTCTTACTTTAGAAAGAGAAGAACGCAAAATGTCTTTAGGTATTAAACAATTAACTCCTGATCCATGGGAAAATATTGATACAAAATATCCTGTAAATTCAAAACATACAGCAAAAGTTAGAAACTTCACAAATTTCGGAGTATTTGTTGAAATTGAAGAAGGTGTTGATGGTTTAATCCACATCTCTGACTTATCTTGGACTAAAAAAATTAAACATCCAAATGAATTCACTTCATTAGGTGCTGACATTGAAGTTGTTGTTTTAGAAATAGATAAAGAAAACAGACGTTTAGCTTTAGGACATAAACAAATCGAAGAAAATCCTTGGGATAATTACGAAAAAATCTTCCTAGTAGATTCTATTCACGAAGGTTTAGTAAAAGAAATGTCTGATAAAGGTTTCATCATTTCATTTAATGGTGTTGAAGGTTTCACAACTCCAGCACACTTGAAAAAAGAAAACGGAACTCAAGCTAAAATTGGTGAATTATTAGACTTTAAAGTAATTGAATTCAACAAAGATATTCGTAGAATTTTTGTGTCTCATTCAAGAATACACGAAGATTTGAATAAAGTTATTGAAGAAGTTAACAATGAAGTTACAAAACCCGGTAAATCTAAAAAAGCAAAAGTAGAAAAAATGGAAACTACTACTATTGGAGACTTAACAGGTTTAGCTGAACTCCATGAAGAAATGATTCAACAAGAAAAAGAAGCAAAGAACAAATAGAATTTTTTCAGTTATATAAAAAAACCGATTAAGAAATTAATCGGTTTTTTTTATTGTGTTTTTTAATCCTTTTTTAATTCTAAAACCAATACTTTTGGGGTTTTGTCAGTAATTTTATACCTATTGTCAATTCTGTTCCCAACAATCCAAATAATATCATCATTTGACATTAATAATAAACTGTCATCTTTATCTGATAGCGAAAATTTATTATCAACAAAAAAATCGCTTAATTTTTTGAAATTATTCATACCGAGTGGCATAAATTTATCACCATGTTCCCAAGATTTCATTATCATTGGAAAAGAAATTTTATTAAAATCCAAAAATGCAAAATTTGCTGATGGATTAATTTTCACATCATTAACGTTTTTTACTTCATAATGTATCGAATATTTAGATAAATCATCAAGAGAGAAGATTTTATCGCGAAGAAAAAAATTATCGGATATTTTTTTATTTATTAATAATGAATTGCGATTACGAATAATTTCAAATTGTTGAGGATAATTTTCATCAGAGATAATTTTTTTCCCTGTCTGAGAATTTAAAAGAGATATTGTTTCACTTGCTATTTTACTTGGAATATTTTCAGAAATCAGAATCTCATATAACAAAGTTTCAACGGCTTCAAATTCAGACAAAATATCAATATTTATTATAAAATTATCTTTATCGTAAGAGAGGCAGAGTTTCTTGGCTTTGTCAACATAATGAGATAATATTTTTTCCGTATCTTTAAAGTAGTCAATAGATTTAAGAATATTATCTTTCACTGTAGAATTAATTTCTGCCATCAAAGGTAAAAGTTCTAATCGAATTTTATTTCGTGAATATTTTGTGGTAAGATTAGTAGAATCGGTTCTATATTGTATATTATTTTCAGAAGCAAATTTTGTAATTTCATCTCTGCTGATATGTAAAAGAGGACGTAGCAAAATCCCACTAAGTACAGACATTCCTGTAAGTCCACGAATTCCAGTACCACGAATAAGATTATTTAAGATTGTCTCAATTTGGTCATCAGAATTATGAGCAATTGCAATATAATCACAATTATACTTTTCAGCAATTTTATAAAACCAATCATATCTTAAATTACGAGCTGCCACTTGAGTCGATAAATGATTATTAACAGCATAATCATGAGTGTCAAATCTTATAACTTCATAAGGAAGATTATATTTTTCGGCCGTAGAAATTACAAAATTTTCATCCCCAAAAGATTCCTCGTCTCTCAATTTGAAATTACAGTGAGCTACAATACAGTTGTAACTAAGTGATTTTAATGCGTAAAGCATCACAGAAGAATCAATACCGCCACTAACAGCACAAAGAATTTTA
>CAZBPT010000005.1:0-7201 GCA_964493875.1 uncultured Bacteroidales bacterium
ATTGTAAATGCAACGCTAAATGAATTTGAATTGTTTTTCGGTCAAAAAATATCTAACCGTCTGATTTTTATTTTATACCAAAATTTATCTGATTTTCGTCAAAGTAACATAGGATTAAAAACCGTTGACAACGAAAATAATCTTGGTGGCGTAATAAAGATTTCTGATAATGTCGTTTCAATTTATAACGAAGGTTCACTTGAACAATTTACAATTTCGATAAGAGAAGCCATTGCAAAAATAATATTACAAGAAATGATTTACGGCTCAAACGTAAGATCAAAAATTGCAAATAACGCTTTAATTTCTGTTCCCGATTGGTATATAGACGGATTGGCAAAATATGTTGCTTCACCTTGGAATACCGATGATGACAATAATTCAAAGAATATTTTACAAAAACTGAAATTTAAAAATATTACATATTTGCCATCAAAGGATAAAAGTATTGTGGGGAAATCTATTTGGAACTATATTTCGATAATTTACGGCAAAAAAACCATTCCAAATCTTGTTTATTTAACACGCGTTTCAAAAAACATTGAAAATGGATTTCTTTACGTTCTAGGAACTCCTTATGCGAATTTTCAGAAAAATTGGTTGAATTTTTATACATCTCAATATAAAGATTTTGATATTAATGCTGAAGATCCAAATGCTAACAACGATTTACTAGTATTAAACAAAAAATCAAAAAAGAATGTTGAATATTCTCAGATTGTAAATAGTTCGAACGCAAATAAAATTGCTTGGGTTGAAAATAATTTAGGTAGATATAAAATTAAAGTTTACGACAAAAAAACAAAAAAAACATCTTGTATTTACAAAAGAGAACACCGTTTAGACCAAATCACCGACTACTCCTATCCTATTTTACGATGGCATCCTTCAGGAAAAATGCTCGGTGCAATTATAGAAAAAGAGGGAGAAATTTTCTTATTGTCATATAACTTTGAAGAGAAAAAAATATCTGAAAATGAAATAGCTTCTCTCGAAAAAATTACCGGCTTCGACTACTCAAATGACGGTCAATACGTTGTTTTTTCGGCTTTTGACAATGGTCAATCCGACATTTTTCTTTTCAATCTTGCTGCAAATTCCATTGAAAACATTACGCAAGATATTTACGATGACTACAGCCCTTCTTATATAACTAACTCGAATAAAATTATTTACACATCAAAAAAAGAAATTTACAATACAACAAACAACAAGAATACAGACATTTTTACATACGACATAAAAAGCAAAAAAATAGAACAAATTACAAACACAAAAACTATTTCAGAGAAAAATCCTTTTTTTTTCAATAACAGCTATATTTATTTGTCGGATAAAAACGGAGTTTATAATTTGTACTCTTCGCAAATCGATTCAAGTATAAGTTTTATTGACACAATAACTCATTATCAGAAATTTCTGACAACAAAGCAATTAACAAATTACAAAAATAATATTTCAGATTTTTCATTAGACCGTTTTTCAAATGAAAATTCTTTTGTGTATAAAAACAACAATAAATATTCATTGTTATACGCAAATGGGTTACCCGAGAATACAACATCTACATCCATAACAATGACAAGAAAAATGTTGGAAAAAAATTCAATTGAAAACAGTACACAAAAAATTAACATTATTGTAATCGATACAATTGTTAATGACAATTTAAACGATGATCCATTAGAAGAACGAGTAAATATTAACAATTATCGTTTTTCATCAAAATCAATAGAAAGCAACAAAATTAATAAAGAGTTATCTAAGGGAAACGATAAAATTGAAAAAAAGGGAAAAGAAAAAAACCGATTACATAAATATTTTACAACCTTTTATACAAATCATCTTTTGGCACAAATAGACATGGGCTTTTTAAACAATTCTTATCAAAAATTTACTGGCTCGGCATATTATTTCAATCCCGGCTTTAATTTGATAACGAGTGTGAGCACCTACGATTTATTTGAAGATTACAGAATATCGGCAGCGGCAAGATTTGCAGGAAATTTCGACAGCAACGAATATCTTTTTACCTTTGAATCATTAAAAAAACGATGGGACAAACAAGTCGTTTTTCACAGGCAGATATTAAAAGAAATTACCAACTATAACTATCAAATAAAAACTTCAAATCACGAAGTATTTTACGTAATGAATTATCCATTTTCACAAGTAAGTGCAGTGAAATTTACCGCGAACTTACGTATGGACAGGTTAAGTTTCTCCTCGTTGGATATTCCTAGCTTATTAGAAAAAGACAGTTTAGAATTTTGGGGCGGGCTTAAAGCAGAATATATTTTTGATAATTCAAAACTAATTTCTAAAAATATCCCCTCAGGCAGTAAAATAAAAATCTTTGGCGAATTTTTCAATATGCTGAATAAGAGAAATACCGATTTATTTGTTTTAGGTGCCGATGTTAGATATTATTTACCAATATATAAAAACTTTATTTTTGCAGCACGTCTTGGCGTTAGTTACAGTTTTGGTCATTCAAAATTGATATATTACTTGGGTTCTATCGACAACTGGATAAATTTTTCACGAAAAATTCCAACATTTGATGGCGACACAAGAATAGATTCCCAAATAAATTATCAATATCAGGCAGTTGCAACAAATCTTAGAGGTTTTTCGCAAAATATAAGAAACGGAAGTAATTTTGCAGTAATAAATGCAGAATTACGATTGCCGATATTTTCACTATTATATCCGCGTCCAATAAACAATTCATTCTTGAGAGATTTTCAAATAATTGCCTTTTTTGATATTGGCAGTGCGTGGAATGGCTTGCATCCATTCTTAAATAACAATGCCTATCAAAACGATGTCTACGATTATAACTCGATTTCTGTAACTATTTACAACAACAACTTCCCCATCGTTTCGGGATATGGTTTTGGTGTTAGAACATCTATTTTCCAATATTTTATTCGGGCAGATTATGCTTGGGGAATCAATAACAACAATATATTATCTCCAATTTTTTATTTATCGTTGGGATTAGATTTTTGATAAAAAAAACACAGTTAATTTATTAATTTTTATTATCTTTGTACAATTATTAAAAAAAAGCACAATTTTTGAATATAATAAGAAAATAGTTAATAACAGATCAAAAAAAATATTATGAAAAAGGCAAGTTTAATATTATTCATTTTTATAAGCATTTTGACTTTTGGACAAAAACGTCAAGTAACAAATGCTTGGGGATACCACAAAGACGGATATTTAGATGATGCAAAAGATGCAATCGACAAAGCTGAAGCAAATCCGGAAACAAAAGATTGGTATAGAACTTATTTTATTAAAGGAAAAATATATCGTGATTTGGGAATTTCCGATAGTAAAAAAATGAAAAAATTATGTGACCCAAATTGCTTTAACATTGCTTATGATGCATTTATTAAATCAATACAATTGAATTTTAAGGATCCTGCAAACAGACAATTAGACGTTACTAACCCTACAGATTTAATGAAATTTTCTAGCATCATTCAAAAACAAGATGTAAGAGATTTTGAAAGTACAGAAGACTTAATTGAAATTGTAGCAATGCACTTCCCTGCTCTTTCTAACGACTTCGTTATGCAAGGTGCAGATTTTTTTAAAGATGGCAATTATGAAAGTGCTTACCAATCTTTTTCTAAAGCAATGACAATTAATTTTATTTCTGTTGACACACAACTAGTATATTTCACACTATTAGCAGCAATGAACACAGATAGATATAAAGAAGCAGCTAACATTTCCGGCGAATTAATAAAATTAGATTTCGGAAAAAACAACGCAGAAAAAGTTTCTATTTATCAATATCAAGCTATGGCTTACAGACATCTTGATGATACTGCCAAAATGCTTAAAACTATAAACAAAGGTATAGAAAATTATCCTAACGACAGTTATCCGCTTGTTATTGAAGGATACAACTATTATGTTGGAAAAAACAATAATGTAAAAGCTTTGGAATATATCAATATCGCTATCCAAAAAGCAGAAGCTACAAATAATAATAACAATACCAACAAAGACCTAGCACAATTATATTCTCTTAAGGGTACAATCTTACAAAATATCGGAAAAAACAATGATGCAATTGTTGAATTTAACAAAGCTCTAGAAATTGCTCCAGATTTTAATGCTTACTACTCTTTAGGTGCTGTTTACAACAATGCCGCTGCAGATACAATTGCTTGGGCTGACAATAATATTCCATTAACAGATAAAGAATATGCAAAGAAATATAAAGTATACGAAGATATTGCTATTCAATATTTAGATCAAGCAAGAATTTATCTAGAAAAAGCATATGAATTAAATCCAAAAAACATTGAAGTTCTTCAATCATTACGTACAATTTACAGAAAAAACAGAGACGATGAAAAATACGCAAAAATGGATGCTGAAATAAAAGCATTAACAACTCCACAAAAACCTACTCCTACAGAATAAAAAAAAGAAAAAAACAATAAAAACTGAAAATTTATTTGTTATTTGTTTTTTTTATATATATATTTATATAGTAAAATAACAATTTAAAAATTTAATATTATGAAAAAAACAAAAATTTTAATCTATGCCATTATAACAATTTTTGGAATAATTTTTACAAGTTGTGATAAACCAAACAATATAAGTATAAATAATAATAGAATTAATAAAGAAAAAACATTTATTGATTATAGTAAATACGAACAAATGGGTTTACGACATAACCAATGTTTAGATACAATAAAAAATGACAAAGACTTTTTTTTGATTAAGGATAATCCAAATATATTAGATGAAATATTTATACGACATTTCAAATTAAATTATCTTTTTGCTATTAATTTTACATTTGATTCACTAAATCATAATATATCTGATTATGCAAATTTTATGTATAATAGTAGAAAAATTTCAGAGAGCGAATATGACTTTTGTCTGTTTGTTAATGATTTTTCTATTGATTTCAATGACAGCTTAGACGATGAGCTTGTATTACAAGAAATACAAAAGAAAATTAAAAATTATATAGATACAATTTGTAAAAAAGAAATAAAAGAAACTGATCTTGATAATATTCTTGCCGGTTGTTTCGTATTTTTATATAGTACTGATTACTGGTATAGAGAATTAAAAAACGAAAATAGTAATTGGTCGAAATTATTTTTATCTTCAAATCAATCAAAATACCTAGATTATGCTAGTGCCGGGCTTGCAGCTGCTAAGGCAGATGCGATAGCAAGATCTAATTGTAGAGAAGAAGTAAATGATAAATACGGATATGATTTAAATTATGAACAATGGAACGCTGAATATCCACGTTGTGATACAATTGCAGCCATAAAATCTGCAATTGTATTCGTAAAAGAAATTTTCGATTTATAAATAAATATTTAATTATGAAAAAGGAAAAATTTATTATTGTGCTTATGTTGTTGCTATTATCGACAATAATACAAGCGCAAGAACATTTTAAAGGAATAATAAGCTATGAAACTGTTAAAAATAATTCTCTTAAAACAAAAGATGAAAATAAAGTTTGGAAATATATAATAAAGATATATATTTCAGATAATCATGTCAGAATAGATAATATTGAGAGTTATGGTACAAATGAAATTTTCAAATATACATCGATAAAAAATCTTGAAGACTCATCAGAAATTTCATTTAATACTAATTATAATAAAGCGGCATTATTTCAAACAAAAGAAAAAAGAGATAGTTTAAAAAATTCAAAAAATATTTCAAATCATAAAGACGCTTTAGAACTAATATATACAAATAAAACAAAAAGATTTTTTGGCTATAAATGCAAAAAAGTGGATTATCATAAAGCAAACGGAACACAAAAAAAATATGCTTACTATACAACGAAATTTATTTTACCTAAACTAGTGAATGAATATTTGAGTTTTGATAATATCGAAGGTCTTGTTATGCAATTTTCATATTACTATTTAGGCGATGAAGAAAATAATAATCCAGACCAATCAACATATACTATAAAAGAAATCACAAAATGTGATCTTGATTCAAATATATTTCTTATCCCTGAAGGTTATAAACTTTTTGATAATCGTGAAGATTATAGGAATGACTATGAAATTTGGAAGGAAAAAACTTAGAAAGCATAAAAAAAGAACTAAGTGGAAGATTAGCTTCTTTTAAAATTAATTTTTTTATCTATTATCTTACAAAGTTCTCATTCTTATAATAAATGAATAATAATATTCTAAAAAAATGTTATCTTTGCAAAAAATTCCGAATAAAACTCTTTGATGAAAAACATACGTAACTTTTGCATTATAGCACACATCGACCACGGGAAAAGCACCTTAGCCGACCGTCTACTACAACTAACACACTCTGTAACCGATCGCGAATTTCAAAACCAAATTCTTGACAACATGGATCTGGAACGCGAACGCGGAATAACAATAAAAAGCCATGCCATTCAAATGGAATATATACACGAAGGAGAAAAATATCAGCTAAATCTTATTGATACTCCTGGGCATGTGGATTTTTCTTATGAAGTTTCTCGTTCTATTGCTGCATGCGAAGGCGCTTTGTTGATTGTTGACGCAACTCAAGGAGTTCAAGCCCAAACTATCAGCGTTTTATATCAAGCCATTGACCATAATTTGGAAATAATTCCAATTTTAAATAAAATGGACTTGGATGCAGCACAACCAGATGCCGTAGAAGACCAAATTATTGAACTTATCGGTTGCAAACGCGAAGATATTATTCATGCAAGTGGGAAAACCGGTTTTGGTTCAGAAGAAATTTTAGAAGCAATCATAAAACGCATTCCATCACCAAAAGGAAATCCTAATGAAGCATTGCAAGCACTTATTTTCGACTCTGTTTTCAATTCTTTCCGCGGAATTATTGCTTATTTCAGAATTTTTAATGGCACAATTCGCAAAAAAGATTTAGTTAAATTTGTAAATACAGGAAAAGAGTATTATGCCGAAGAAATTGGTATTTTAAAATTAGAAAACGCACCTTGTGATACTCTTTCTGCAGGCGACGTTGGCTATATTATTTCAGGAATAAAAACAGCAAGTGAAGTAAAAGTTGGCGATACCATTACGCAGGTGGCAAATCCATGTAAAGTAGCAATCGAAGGATTTTCGGAAGTAAAACCTATGCTTTTTGCCGGGATATATCCCGTAGATGCCGATGATTATGAAGAATTAAGAGC
>CAZBPT010000005.1:7301-17155 GCA_964493875.1 uncultured Bacteroidales bacterium
GGAATGCCACAACCTACTCATTTAGATTTTGTTGAAGAACCAATGATTAAAGGAACTGTTATCACTAAAGCAGATTACGTTGGCCCGATAATAAAATTATGTTTGGATAAACGCGGAACATTCCTAAATCAAATTTATTTAAGTACAGATCGCGTAGAATTACATTTTGATTTACCCTTAGGTGAAATTGTTTTTGATTTTTATGACAAATTAAAATCTATTTCAAAAGGATATGCTTCTTTCGACTATTATCAATCGGGATATTTACAAACAAAATTAGTTAAATTAGACATTCTTTTAAATGGAGAATCTGTAGATGCATTATCATCATTAACACATATTGACAATTCGCAAACAATAGGTAGAAAAATGTGCGAAAAATTAAAAGAATTAATACCACGTCAACAATTTGATGTAGCAATTCAAGCTGCAATTGGAGGAAAAATTATTGCCAGAGAAACAGTAAAAGCAGTACGAAAAGATGTAACTGCAAAATGTTATGGCGGTGATATCACGAGAAAGCGTAAATTATTGGAAAAACAAAAAGAAGGTAAAAAACGTATGCGTCAAGTTGGTAGCGTAGAAGTTCCACAAAGTGCATTCTTAGCTGTTTTAAAATTAGACTAAAAGAAAATATTATTTAGATGTAAAGCAAGTCCCTAGAAGACTTTAAAAATAAAAATGCTGTGACAATTTTGACACAGCATCTTTTTTTTTTAATAATATTTTATTATTTTCTATAAAGAAAATTAATTATTTTGCATAATTTACAGAACGAGTTTCACGAATTACAGTGATTTTTACTTGTCCTGGATAAGTCATTTCGTTTTGAACTCTCATAGCGATATCACGACTTAATTGTTCCGCAGATTCGTCAGATACTTTTTCGCTACCAACAATAACACGAAGTTCTCTTCCTGCTTGAATAGCATAAGTTTTAAGAACACCATTATATGATAGAGCGATATTTTCCAAATCTTTAAGTCGTTTAATATAAGCTTCAACGATTTCACGTCTAGCACCAGGTCTTGCACCGGAGATAGCATCACAAATCTGAACAATTGGAGAAATTAACGATGTCATTTCTATTTCTTCGTGGTGAGCACCTATAGCGTTACAGATTTCAGATTTTTCTTTATATTTTTCTGCTAGTTTCATTCCATATAAAGCATGTGACAATTCTGGTTCTTCATCAGCAACTTTTCCTATATCGTGTAATAACCCTGCTCTTTTAGCCAATTTAGCATTTAACCCAAGTTCTGATGCCATGATAGCACATAAATTTGCTGTTTCGCGAGAGTGTTGTAATAGGTTTTGGCCATAAGAAGAACGGTATTTCATTTTACCTATCATACGAACCAAATCAAGATGTAAACCGTGAACACCTAAATCGATAGTAGTACGTTTACCGAGTTCAATAATTTCTTCTTCGATAAGGGCTTTAGTTTTATTCACAACTTCTTCAATTCTTGCTGGGTGAATACGACCATCGGTAACAAGTTGATGTAAAGAAAGTCGTGCAATTTCTCTACGAATAGGGTCAAAAGCAGAAAGGATAATAGTTTCAGGCGTATCATCAACAATAACTTCAACACCGCTTGCAGCTTCTAAAGCTCTAATATTACGACCTTCTCTACCAATAATTCTACCTTTAAGTTCGTCACTCTCGATATGGAAACTTGTTACTGCGTTTTCAATAGTAGTTTCAGATGCTACACGCTGAACGGTAGCAACAATAATTTTTTTTGCTTCTTTATTTGCAGTAGTTTTAGCTTCATCAATAATTTCGTTAACCATTGCAGTAGCTTCTGATTTTGCTGTTTCTGTAATAGTTTCAATTAATTCTTTTTTTGCATCATTCACCGACAAACCAGAAATAAGTTCCAATTGAGAAATTTGTTCAGCTCTTAATTTTTCTAATTCTTCTTGTCTTTTTTCAACTCTTATCAATTGTTTATCCAAATTTTCTTTGATCAAATCCGCCTCTCTTTTTTGTTTTTGGGCTTCTTCAAATTTGGAACTAACAGCAGTTTCTCTTTGTTTTAATTTATTTTCAGCATTAATGATTTTTTGATTTCTTTCATTAATTGTTCTATCATGTTCCTGCTTCAATTGCAAAAATTGTTCTTTTGCTTGTAATAATTTTTCTTTTTTAAGAACTTCTGCTTCAGTTTTTGCTTCTTCAATAATATATTCTTTTTTCTTTAAAATTGTTTTGTTAGCCAACAAAAAAGTTATAAAAACTGTTGCTACAGCTATAATTACTATTATTATTATTCCTATTATTAATAAATTTGTTCCTGTCATATTGTATGTATATATATAAAAAAAACCCGCATTCATTCGATTGTCGAAAAACCCTAATATATAATTAGTGGTTTTAGCCGCAAAATTTTCGATTCCCTTTGACTACAAGAGTATTAATAATTAAATTAATTAAGGTCTAACGTAGAAGTTACGAGCATTGTCCTTTTAAAAATTTTGTTGAGTTTCCAACACATTTCGAACAAATACGGGTATATTTGATTACTTATTTTATTTTATAGATCGTTCTCTTTTATTTCAATAATATCTTCAAGTATATAATTAAATTTTTTTATATTTAATAAAATTTTTTCTATTTCATTCAAAGCATTATCTTTTTCTTTTATCGCATCTTCTTTGTCTTTATAACTGTCACACAAAAGGTAAATCGAAACTAAAGCCAAATAATCGAAATCGCTATTCATTATATTTTTAATTTTTAGCTTTGTAATTTCTTCAGAAATGGTTTTACTTGCTTTGTAAAAATATTCTTCTTTGTCTTTTTCAACACTAAATTTATATGTTTTATCCAATATTTTTACAGAAACATTTTGTATTTCCTTTTTACTATCCATCTTATTTCTTTAAAAGAGCAATGCAATCATTTATTTCCCGTATCATTTTATCAATTTCCAATTTGGCATCATTATTTTTATTTTGAAAGGCGTTGCCTAATTGAAAATTTTTATATTTTTCTTCTATTTCTATATTTTTATTTTTTAAATTTGAAATTTTATAATTATTTTCTTTATTTTCAATGATTAATTTATTATTATTATTTACCTCATTATGATATAATTGCGTAATTGTTTCGATATTCTTCGACAATCTGTTCAACTCGTTTTGCACTCTATCGTTCATACTTATTATAACATATTACTACAAATATACAATTATTATTTATTAAAAAAAACTATTTTTATTTGTTTTTTTACTTTTTTAACAATTTATTCTTATTATTAATTTCAAAAATAGCTTTCTTAATAGCTTTATCATCTGAATAAATTATTTTATAAAAATCATTTTCACTAAGTAAATCTCTAATTATATAAGCTGTTAAAGTATTCTCAATATATTTTTTTGAAATTAATAAGTCGTCATTTGATATTTCTACTTCGTTATCTTCCACATATTTCCAAAACTTATTATAAACATCATGATCATTTATAAATCTTTTTAGTTCTTGAACATTTTTACATTTGCTTATTGATACTCGGTTATCATCGATAAATTGTAGTCCGAAAATGTAGCAGAGATTTTTTTCGAAAATATTTTCATACAGAGTTGAGTAAAAAGAGGTATCGTTTGGAACAAAATAATCAGGCATAATACCACCGCCACCATAAACAACACGTCCATTCGTAGTGAAATATTTTGTTGTATCTTTAAATGTTATTGAATCGGCATTATAAAGTTCTCCATGCAAATATCGATTAATAATATCGCTATTGTAATCATCTGGATTTCCATTATATTTTTTCTGAATACATCTACCCGATGGAGTATAATATCTGGAAATTGTGAGACGTAATTCAGATCCATCAACAAAATTAACTGAATTTTGGACTAATCCTTTTCCAAAAGAACGTCTGCCAATAACAATACCTCTGTCATTGTCTTGTGTTGCACCGGCAATAATTTCTGAAGCAGATGCCGACATTTCGTTTATTAAAACAACAACATTCATATCGACGAAAGAATTTTTTCCATTTGTTGTTTTATAAACTGTTTGTCCTGTTGTTTTTCCGTCAGTATATACTAATAGTTTTCCGCCTTCAAAAAATTCGTCTAGAATATTTACGGCTACATCTAAATATCCGCCGCCATTGTCGCGTAAGTCGATAATAACATTTTTTGCACCATCTTTTTTCAACAGAGATAATTTTTGCCAAAAGTCCAAGTAAGTATTTTTCCCAAAACTTTCAATTTTCACATAAGCTGTGTTTTTATTAATCAAATAAGCGGCATTAATACTTTCAACGGTAATATTCCCGCGGGTGATATTAAAAGTATAATTTTTATTTTCAATTTTTCTATAAATTAACAATTTAACTTTTGTACCGTCTTTACCTTTAAGCAGTTTCATTACGCTATCGCTATTAATTTTTATTCCGGCAACCAATGAGTCATTTACTTTAATAATTCTATCACCTGCAAGCATGCCGGCAGTTTCGGCAGGACCTTTTGGAATTATTTTTACAGCACAAATAGTATCTTTAAAAATATTAAATTGAATACCGATTCCTGAAAAATTTCCCATAAGTTCTTCTCTGGACAATTTTGCTTCATTAGGGTCAAGATACTTTGTGTGAGGATCCAAAGATTCTAAAAATTTATTTATGGCCTTTTCTTCCAATTCATCATAAGAAATTTCGTCCACATAATTCATCTTCACATATTGAACAATTTGCTCCAATTTTGAAAATGATTCATTATTGTTTCCTTTATCAAATAATTCTTTACCATTATAAATATATTTTCCAATAAGGAAACCTAGTATCAAAGATATGGTTACTGATATCGGAATAAGGATTTTTGTTCTACTATTATTTATTCTGTTCTCCATCTAATTCAATTTTATATGTTTCAATCTTTGCTCTATTCAACAATTCGATACCATCAGTATTTCTATATTCTTTTAAATATACAACTCTAACAATCCCTGCTTGGATAATTAATTTTGCACATTCAATACATGGAGAATCTGTAATATATAAAGTAGCACCATTGCTATTATTTCCGGATTTTGCAATTTTTGTAATTGCATTTGCTTCTGCATGAAGTACGTATGGTTTAGTTGTATAATTTTCGTCTTCGCATTCATTTTCAAAACCTGCTGGAGTTCCATTAAAACCATCAGAAATTATCATTCGGTCTTTTACTAACAACGCTCCTACTTGACGCCTCTTACAATACGAATTTTTCGCCCATATTAGCGCCATTTCTATATAATGTTTGTCAAATTGTTCTTTCCTTGTCATTTTTTATGACAAAGTTAATGTTTTTTCATAAAAAAAGGCAGAAAATTATTCTGCCTTTTGATGAAAAATATTTTTAAGAATTTTAGTTATTTATAACGAATTTTTCAATTTTAGAAACGTTTCCGTTTGAATATTTAATGATATATAAACCTGAATTTAACGATTGGATATTAATTGAATTACCGTTTTCTACGTTAGTAATTTCAGTTACAACTTGACCCAAAGAGTTAATAATTTGAAGATTATCAATAACTTGGTCAGTATTAACAAATAATACGTCATTTGCAGGATTTGGATATATAGCTGTATTATTAAAGATATTTGTATTAACAGATTCTTGAAAGCAACCGCTAACCTCGTCAACATGAGCAAGCATAATTCTCATCATGTCGCGATAATTTACAACACCATAACCTGTATAAGAAGAACCTACTTCTAGATATTGATCTTCTAAATGTAATTGGTGAGTTTTATTTACAACAAATGAATTTCCTTCATAATCTGTCACATTGAAATTACCATAAGCTTCACTTGTAGCAATTGTGAAACAGCCAACATAAACATAACAACCCTCATAAGCTTCAGTTGTAGCATCAACGCCACTAACGTTCATTGGCTCAGGAACTGTAGTTTCTATACTTGTTACAGAAAAGTTTGAAATGCCTGTCAATTCTGTTAAAGAAAAATATTCAGAAACAGTAGCTTGGAATTTTACTGTGTTACCAAGAACTACAGTATTAGTATTATCATATACATAAATACCGCTCCAAGGAGTTTCGTCATCTTGAATATAATAACCTTCTACTACACCGTCATTTGTTCCACCTTCTTTATATTGAATAAAAGTAACAATACCTTCAACCCAAACTGATTGTCCATTTAATGGAGAATCACCACTAGCAGCTGTTGTATATTGAATATCATGAATTGGAGTAGTTTGTGGTCCTTCTAAGCTAATTGTAAAATTAACTGTTTTAACTATTGGAGTAGCCAAAGGAGCATTGCTCATATCAACAAGTTCCATTGTAATAGAATGTGCACCTTCAGCCAAAGAAATAGAACCGATTTGAGTTGTTGTATAAATAGGATCTTCAGTATCGAGTGTATATTTTACTTTACCCTCTGTTCCAAGAACAAAATTAGCAACAGAATAAGTAACATTTACAGTAGAAGTATACAAAGTTGCATTATTTGCAGGAGAAGTAATAGTAAGATCTGGTTCAGTTGTTGGTTCTTCATCGCTCATGTAAATATAAACATGTGTAATTTCAGCACTTGATTGAGAAGTTAAGTAACAACTAAAAAGTGGAGTTCCGTATTGAGTATTTTCATTAAATCTCATATCAGGACGAGGATATGTAGTTTGGTCTGTAGCAACAATTGTAGCAAGGCCTGTACCATCAATAGAAATACTCCATGTTACAGGATTTGCACTTCCTGGCATTCCGTTAGCATCTTCAGCTTTTGGTGACAAGTAAGGAAGAGTTTCGTTTAGTCCATCGTGAAGAACCCAAGCATCTGTAGCACCTTCGATTGTAATTTCATAAGGAGTTGTAGATTCTGATGAAAGAATTGCAGGAGCAACTGTTAAAATATCACCAGAAATACTTGAAGTAACATCAATAGCAGCACGGCTACTAGAATTTTGTTTTCCTAATGCATAATAAGTATTAGAAGCTGTTTTTCCTACAATCATACATTTTTTGCCATATTGAATACTAGCAATATTTGTAACAAGAGTATAGTTTTTTGGTGTAGATGTTTGTGTAAAAATTGTAAAAGTTAAAGTTGTTGAGTAAACAGCAGATTTTGCACCGTCATCTAATGTCATTACAAGAGAATAATCACCATCCGCCAAATCAGTGAAATTAATTGAAGTTGTTGCAGGGTCTGAAATAGTAACAGGAGTTTCAGAATTTAAAGTATAAACTAAATTTCCGTCAGTACCAACAACAAAATTTTGAATAGTAAAATTAACAATTACGTTATTTTGTTGAATAACAGAAGCATCTGCAGGTGAACTAATAGTAATTAAAGGAGAAGTGTTAATTTCAGAAGAAGCATAGATATAAATATCTGATACGTCTGTTGTGTATGTTTCGAGGTAAGAAGCAAAAAGAGCACTCAAATAATTGAATCTCATTTGTTTACGTGAAGTAGCTGTTGTATTTGCCAAAATTGTAGATAACCCAGTAGTGGAATTCATTGTAACATTCCATGTCATTGTAGAACTAGAAACTACTAAACCATTTTTAGTATCATTATCGATTCTGGGAGATAAAAAACCAGCATTTACAGCATCATAAAATTCCCAAGCGCCTTCAGAACCGCTAATTGAGAATTGACAAGCAGAAGCAACATCTTCAGCAGAAGTACATGCTGTGAGAGTAATTTCACCGGAATTATCAGTAACTGCAATTGCATATCTATTTGTTAAGACTCCCGATGCATTTTTTTGATTTCCAATAGCGAAATTGTTTCCTTCGCCATCAGTTCCTACAAGAATAACATTTTGTCCTAAGCTTAATTCAGACATGTTTGTTACTTTTGTATAAGTAGTTTGAGCACTTACACTCGTAAAAATAATTGCTAAAAAAGCAAATAATAATGTAAATCTTTTCATATTAATATATTTAAAATATTTTTATACAAATTTAATGTTTTTTAATAAAAAAAACACTATGTTAAAAAAATAAAGTTTTTTACAATTTACTTTTTATTAGATTCTATAATATACAAAAGCGTTGTCTAATAGCTTCAAAGACAATAATTGCAACAGATGTATTAACATTGAGCGAATCTATTTTTCCGAGCATTGGAATTTTTATTCGTTTATCGACATTGTCAATCCAATCTTTTGGTAAGCCTGTAGCTTCGGTGCCAAAAACCAGAGCAATTCGTCCAGTAAAATCTTCTTCATAATAATAATTAGAATTTGATAATTCGGCTGCAAAAGAGGTTATTTTGTTTTTTTTCATCCAAAGTAAAACTTCATTAACATCGGCAACAAGCACTTTATTTGAAAAAACAGTTCCTAACGAAGAACGAACAGCATTGGGATTATAAATATCAGTACGTAAATTTGTAAGAATAATCCCCGAAATGTTTGATGCATCTGCAACTCTGGCTATAGCACCCAAATTTCCCGGTTTTTCAATGGCATCTAACACAATAAATAATGAATCATTTTCAAGTTTAAAATCCTCGAGCTTTTTTGTTTCAGGACGTTTTGCTAAGACTAAAATTCCGCCAACAGATTCTCTGTATGCAATTTTTTTAAAAACTTCTATATCTACATCATAACGGGGAATTTCTATGTTATTTTGTCCTATGATTTTAATCAATGAACTTTCATCAATAATTTGAGAACAATAAAACACAGAAATAAATTCTATATCGGATTTTACAGCTACTGATATTTCCTTTATGCCTTCGATAAGTACGTAATTTTCATCTCTCAGAGATGACGGCTTTTTATAAAAAGCAACAATTTCTTTTATTTTCGGATTTTGAGAACTTGTTATTATCATATTATTCAGTCAACAAAATTACACTATTTTTTATAAAAAATTGCTCTTTTTATAATTTATTTTATCAATAATTATTTATCTAAGTCCAAGTAAATATCAATAATTATAATCGAAAAGAATAATAAGCAGTAGTGCCGTTTGGATATATTCCTTCTATAAACAATTGTTTATTATTTTTCACAATATTTTCCATATCATTTACAGAATTTATAAAATTATCATTAATTTTAACAATGATAAAATCTTTTTTGATACCTATTCCAGCTAATTTTCCTGCTTTTACATCAAGCACTTTTATTCCGTTATTGATATTTAATTTTTTCTTTTCGTAATCTCCAATAACTTCAAAACTTGCTCCCAAGACTTCAACTGATTGCGTTTTTACAATATTAACATCACCATATTTATTTTCAAGAACAAGTGATATGTCTTTTGTTGAATTGTTTCTCTTTATTGTCAAGTTTATTTTATCCCCGGGTCTGTATTGTCCTGCATGTTCCAACAATTCTGAACTGCTATTTACTTTATTGTTATTTATTGAAATAATAATATCTCCTACTTTTATTCCTGCTTTACTTCCAGCACTGTTACCCCAAACATTAGAAACATAAACACCTTCAGTAGAATTAAGATTCATTTTTTTTGAAAAATTTGCATCTATGTCGGTTATGTCAAAACCTAAATATCCACGTTGCACTTCGCCAAATTCAACTAAATCAGCAACAACTTTACGGACAATATTTACAGGAATGGCAAAAGAATA
Organism: uncultured Bacteroidales bacterium; assembly: GCA_964493875.1. Taxonomy (GTDB): domain Bacteria; phylum Bacteroidota; class Bacteroidia; order Bacteroidales; family ML635J-15; genus Bact-19. Next base: position 16,880 of record CAZBPT010000005.1, read on the forward strand.
ACCCACATAAGAACCTGTTTGTGAAGCAATGGCAGTATTAATTCCAACCAGTTCGCCTTGAGTATTTATTAAGGCACCGCCACTATTTCCTGGATTAACGGCGGCATCGGTTTGAATAAAAGATTCGATTGCCATATTTTCTTTCATAATATTAATGTTCCTTGCCTTTGCACTTACAATACCTGCAGTTGCCGTTGAAGTTAAATTAAAAGGGTTTCCAATTGCCAAAACCCATTCGCCGATTTTTAAATCATCGCTATTGCCATATTTTAATGA
>CAZBPT010000005.1:17255-40840 GCA_964493875.1 uncultured Bacteroidales bacterium
CCCAATTCTGCCGAAAAAGTAAAATCCGGTGCTGAAACATTATTTGAACTGTTAGCTACCGCCCTACCGTAATTATTGTTCTTGCTATCTAAATATGCATCTATTAATTCTTGTCGAGCATTATAATTACTTACAAATTTATTTATTAACAATGCTCCTGAAACGCCACTCAATAATCCTATAAAAATTGTTAAAATCAAATTTTTTGCTTTCATAAATTTTTTTTTGAAATATACAAAAATTATGCTACATTTAAAGAAAAAATGAAATTCGAAAAATATGAAGCCTGTGGTAATGATTTTATCTTATTAGACGGAATCATTGAAGAAGTGAAAATTAATACAGCACAAATAAAAAAAATTTGCGACCGTCATTTTGGAATTGGTGCTGACGGATTAATAATTATTGAAGGTTGCAACAAAGCAAATTTTTATATGAATTTTTATAATTCTGATGGTACAAAAGCCATGATGTGTGGAAACGGAGCAAGAACCTCCGCATTATTTGCATATCAACGTGGTTATTTATCGGATAAAAATCCAAATTTTCTTGCTGGAGATAAAATATATGGAATAAACATTTCAGATTACGAAAAAACCGGTGATATCGAAATAATCATTGATGGAGAAAACAAATACGAAGAATATGAAGACGGTTATTTTTTAAATACAGGTGTTCCTCATTTTGTTAAAATTGTAAATGATTTCGATTTCGATTTAAAAGAAGAAGGTAAAAAATTATCCAACGACGAACGTTTTATGCCAGAAAGGACAAATGTTGATTTTATTATAATTGATGGAGATTGTGTTAAAATAAGAACATTTGAACGCGGAGTTGAAGACATAACACTTGCTTGTGGCACAGGAGCAATTGCAGCAGCAATAGTAGCATCAAAGCAAGATACAAATAGCCGTTATAAAAGCAATGATATTCCAATTATTAGTGAAGGAGGAAAAATAAGTATAAGTTTCGATGGCGATTTTGATAATTTTTATTCTAAGATTATACTTAGAGGACCGGCCAACAAAATTTTTAAGGGAGAAATTAAGATTTAGATAAAAGTTTAAATTATTACTGTTCTTTAATATTTTCAGCGATTAGTTCCTTAATATTTTTAATAATTTCTGCATTATTTAAGTCAATATCTTCAAAAATATTTTTAATATCAGAGCTGCAAAGTTCAAAGAGCTCATCATTCAAATTATAAGAAAAAACAAATTCAATATTTTGGAATTGGCAAATAAAACTTGCAATAACATCGGCAATATCACCTAGTGGTTGCATGTCGATACTATTTTTCATAAAAGTTGCCGAAATACTTGTGCCAACATTAATTTCAGAACTAATAGAAAAAGATCCGCCAGTAAGTTCAGCATAATATCTCAACAATGCCAGTCCCATGCCTATTTTTCTTTCTTTACGCGAGGATAAAAAATTACTTTGAATTTGTTCTAATGCGTCTTTGCCAATACCACAGCCATTATCTATAATATCAAATTTGAAAATATTTTTTGTTGAATTGTCCTCAATATTCACAATAATTTTTGTTGCTTTTGCTCTTATAGAATTGTGAATTATGTCAATAAAATGTAAATCAATAGTTTTCAATGTTTGTTCCTTTCCTAATAGCGTTTTTTATATTATTAAAATCAATAGTATCGATATCGAAGGTATTATAAATTTTTGCAATATCTTTGAGAAAGTGTGCATCAGAATCGCAGATATAATTGAAATTTTTAAACCAAGGCATTTTTTCGAAAAAGTTATTTCTGAAAGCAAAAGGGCTTAACTCCAATGCATCAAATTTGAGGTCTGGAGGTAAAAATCCCAATTGTGAACTTATACTATATGTACTTCTGTCAATATGTGCAGGAATAAAAATTCCGTTTAACTCTTCAACTTTTTTTTGTAGCTCCGCCAAAGAGATACTTAGTGCATTTATCAACAAATGTTGAACTTCATCAACGATATCTTCATTTTCGTCAACAACAAATTGATAGCCAAATTTATCGGGGTTGTTTTGAAAAAAAATAACATGTTTATCAAGGTATTTTTGAAACAAATTCAGAGTATCAAAATCGGGCATAAAACAAACACAATGAACTTCTTCGCTGGTAGTAACTTCTGCACCACACAGAACATAAATACCATTTTTTTGAGCGATATCGAAACAAGTTTTAGCATTTAAAGTTGAATTATGGTCGGTGATACCAATAATTTTTAAATCTTTATTTTTTGCTTCGTTAATGATATTAACAGGGCTCATATCAAGATCACCACAAGGAGACAATACGGTATGAAGATGTAAATCTGCTTTCAGAATCATATTAAATAAATACAAATTTAGCGAATAAAAATAAATAATCAACATTTTTTTAAAACAAGATAAAAAAAAGCATTAAAATATTATCTTTGTAAAAAAGCGATGAAAAAAATAATTGTTGCAATTGATGGATACTCCGGCTGTGGGAAAAGTACCTTGGCAAAAGATTTGGCATTGAAGCTCAATTATTTGTACATTGATAGCGGAGCAATGTACCGAGCCGTTTCTTATTTTGCAATAGAAAATGGATTTATAAATAATGGCTCTTTAAACTCAGAGTCTCTTTTAATGCATTTAGATGAAATAAAAATTGATTTTATTAAATCCGGCGATAATAATTGTATCTTTTTGAACGGCAAAAACATTGATGATAAAATAAGAAGTTTAGAAGTTTCCAAATTTGTTAGCGAGATTGCTGCAATCTCCAAAATTAGAACAAAAATGGTAAAAGCTCAGAAAGATTTAGGAAAGAACAAAGGTATTGTTATGGACGGTCGTGATATTGGAACTGTTGTATTTCCTGATGCAGAAGTGAAATTTTTCGTTACTGCCGATATTGAAGTGAGAATCCAAAGACGTATCTTAGAACTAACAAACAAAGGGAACAAGGCAGATTACGAAGATGTAAAGAACAATTTACTTCACCGCGACAGAATCGACAGCACACGAAAAGACAGTCCGTTAAGACAAAGTAAAGATGCTATTGTTATTGACAATACAAATATCACAAAAACAGAACAATTAGAATTAGCATATAACTACGTAATTGAAAAAATCAAAAATGATAGTAGAAATTGATAAAAATTCCGGTTTTTGTTATGGCGTTACTAGAGCTATCGGAGGTATTGAAAAAATATTGACAGAGCACGATAAAATCTATTGTCTTGGAAATATTGTTCATAATAATATTGAACAAGAAAGATTAAAAGAATTGGGATTACAAACAATCGGTTATTCCGATATTGATAATATAAAATCTGAGCATGTTATTATACGTGCACACGGAGAAGCTCCAATAATTTATGAAAGATTAAAAAAGAATAACATTAATATTATTGACAAAACTTGTCCAGTTGTATTAAAGCTACAAGAAAAAATCAAAAAAAAATACTTAGAAAATCCAGATAGTCAAATTTTTATTTTTGGTAAAAAACAACACCCCGAAGTAAACGGATTATTAGGACAAACCGATAATACTGCTATAATAATAAGTTCTTTTGAAGAAATATCTGAAGTTGAAAAAAAAGATAAAATGTTTTTATTTTCTCAAACTACTGCCAATTACGATGAATACAAAAAAATTCATAGCTACTTAACTTCATACGCAAAAGACAATAATAAAGAACTAGAATTTTTTGATACAATATGTCCCAGCGTTACTAAACGCATACCCGAATTGATAAAATTTTGTAAAAATTACGAATTAATAATATTTGTTTCCGACAATGAGAGTTCCAACGGAAAAATGCTATATGAAATATGCAAATCTGTAAATGAAAATTCTTTCTTTATTAATTCCGAAAAAGACATTAAAAAAGAATGGTTAAATAATATTCACAGAATCGGCATTTCGGGTGCTACATCAACTCCTATTTGGTTAATGAATAATATTAAAAATTATTTATTAAATTTATAAAAAATACTGCCAAAAATATTTTTTTTACAGATATTTTTTTTGTAAATTAGTAAAATGATTTGTGACTGTAAATATATTTATTCAAGAAAAATTTGTATTATTAGAAAAAAATTTTTTAATTTAATAATACAGTACACAAATCAGAATATTCATGGCACTGGCAATGTCCATAATGCACTGGCAATTAGAGGTTTATACTCCTACCCTAAAAAAAATATTTTTTTGAAAGTTTTCTTAGATAATATCTATAGAAAGAATTTATTTATTGCAGATATCGCAAGAATAATATTTACGTTTGGAATAACAATATATCTCAATAATAATTCAAAAATACTTTACAACTAAAACCTCAAAAAATAACAAAAAAAACTTTAATATGATAAATAAAATACTGGCATTAATTTCTCTGATAATATTATCAATAAGTATAAAAGCACAAGTTACCCAAATCGGGATAGTAAGAGAACTAAATTCAAACGGGAAAACCATGTCAGGTGTAGGAATAACAATACCCACAGCAAGTGACGTTCAGCCTGCATATAGCGACAATAACGGCGTATTTTTATTGATATTTAGCGAGAAAAAAGTTGGAGACATCTTGCATAACATACGTATATCGAAACCCAATTACGAAGTAGTAAATCATCAATTATTAAAAGACGGTTGGACATTAACAGAAAAGGACACATTAGAAATTATTCTTGCCAAAAGTCAGTTAATTGCAGAATCGCGAGCAAAATATTACAATATTATCGACCAATATCAAATACAGCAATATAATGCGACAATATCAAAACTAAAAAAGGAATTGGAAGCAGAAAAAATCACTGCAACAGAATTCAGTGAACGTGCAGATGCCGCTGAAATTGCTTTACAAGATGCCTACGATCAAATCGATTTTTATGCTGACAAATTGGCAAGAATCAACAGAGACAAAATGGATTCTATCAGCAGAACAGCATTTCAATTCTTAGAAAAAGGAGATGTTGAAGCTGCCATAGAAGTTTATGCTTCTCAAAATTTATTAGAACAATTAGAAAAAAAAGTCGCCTTACGAGACGAATCTATAGAATCGATTAGGTATATTATTCCGAAACTGCAAGAAGAAGCACAATATCGACAAATGGCTGCGGGGAAAGAAAATATTGATAAAGTCGACAGCATATTGGCACATATAGCAGTTTCAGACACGAACGACTTTAAAAACACGTCCGACTATGTAGAATTTCTCATTCAACAAGAAGAATTAGACAGGGCATTAGAATGGAATCAATTGATAATAAATCGTAAAGCTCCTTATGACCATTTTTCTACCGCATTACAACGAAAAGGACATGTAATGTATAGAAAAAATAATTTTGATGAAGCAGAAAAATATTTATTGGAATGCCTAGATATGGACAAAAATAACAATTTGGATGATTCAATTAAACATTTGGATAATATTTCATACACAATGAACACATTGGGAAATCTTTATTTGGACAGTGAAAATTTTGAAAAATCTGAATATTATCTTACAGAAGCATTAAATAATAGAAAAATTCTGTTTCAAAAAGACTCCACATATATTGATAATTATGCAACTTCTCTAAACAACATTGGAGAACTTTACAGAACAATTGGTGAACCAGAAAAAGCAATTCCATATTATCAAGAATCAATTATTTTACGCCAAAAATTAGCAGATAAAAAACCTTCAGAATTTTCATATCCATTGGCAAACAGTTATAATAATTTGGGACAAACATATATAGATTTGAATGATTATGAAAATGCGCAAAAATATTATTTTCTATCTGAAGAAGTATTAAAAAAATTATACGGCACAAATCCTGAATATTACAGTAAAATTTATATAATATTACTCAACAATATTGGTCATTTATATCAAAAAACCGACAACAACGAAAAAGCAGATGAATATTATAACAAAGCAATAAGTTTATGTAGGGAAAGATCTCAAAATAATCCCGAGACATATCAATATCTTGCAGGAGCAATTCTAAATAATTTAGGTTCATTTTCATTTAAGACAAAAAACTACGAAAAAGCATTGACATATCACGATGAAGCTCTGCAAATACGCAAAGGATTAATTCAATATTCAAAAAGTTATGAAACAGAAGTGGCTCAGTCTCTACATAACATAGCACGTGTCTACGATGCTTTGGACCGAGAAGAAGATGCCAAACAATCGTTTCTAGAATCAAATAGAATCTACAAAGAAGCAGCAAAAATTAAAGCTTCGTATCAAAATGTATATATAATATCGTGTAATGCAATTGCTTATCTTTATGAAAAAGAAAAAGACAATAAAAATGCAAAGAAATATTTGAAAGAAGCCTTAAAAACATATAAGTTGATAGCAAAACGAAATACAACAGATTATTCAAAAGAAATTTTAGAATTAAAAAAAGAAATAAAAAAATTATAATGATTAAAAAAATCCTGTTGTGGAGAAAGGAAAAGTTGAAATATTAGACAGTTTATCCGACAAAGAATTGGTTTCGCGTCTAATTCAAGATGATGAACAAATAATTGAATATTTGTTTTATCATAAATGGAATTTAATATTTCAACGACTTATAAAAGATATTTTCTTATACCAAATACAAAAAGAAGAACTAATTTCCGACTTCTTCCTATATTTAAGTGAAAAAAATTGGTTAAAACTGAGACAATTTGAATTTAAAGCATCGCTAAACACCTGGATAACAGTTGTTGCTGTAAATTTTTTCAAAAAAAAGAAAATAAAAATGACTAATTTAGAGTTAAAAAAAACTCTATTATATAAAGAAATTATTAATGAAGAAATAATTAATGAAGATTCTAGGAGCTTAACAACAGATATTGAATTATTAGATGCAATACTAAAAATTAGCAATCCACGTTATAGGTATATACTTTTGGCATATATCCGTGGTTCTGAGGTTGATGAAATGGCAATAGAATTGAGTACTAATAAAATAAACATTTATAATTTATTAAAAAGAAGCAAAAAACATCTGAAAGAAATTTTGGAATCAGAAATTTTGGAATCAGAGCAAGAAAATGGCAGATAATAAAAATATAACGGAAGAATTGCTAGCCCTATATTTAGAAGGGAAAACCAACAAAGCAGAAACGGAGCAAGTATTGAAATATCTTGCTTACAATGATGATGCTTTGGATTCTATTTTGACTGCCGGAAAAGAAACTGCTCTACAACAATCTGAAAAAATTGAAAAGAAAAAAAGAACATCTATATACTCTCGTTCGATAATGTCAAAAGCAGATTTAGATGACGACACTCGTTATCAGATTGCAGGACATGGAAAAATAATGATGGCGGCAGAAACCCAAAACAGTGCAAAAACTTGTGCCATAAAAGCACAACAAATTATTTTGGAAGACTATGGAATAAAAGTATCCACAGAAGAATTAATAAAAATTGCACAAGAAAATGGTTGGTTTTTAGAAGAACAAGGTACGCCTTTAGATTTTGTTGGAGAACTTCTTAACTATTACAAAGTAAATTCCGTTCAAATGCGTAACGCCAACATTTACAATCTTATGCACGAATTGAGTTTAGGACATAAAATAATTATTGGAGTAAATTCCAATGATTTGGAACAAACATCATCTTGGCGAAATTACGATGAAATAATGATTGGGAAAGAAGCCAACCACGTTTTGGTAGTTGCAGGTATTGATACTAGTAATCCCGATGATTTACAAGTGGTACTTACAGACCCTACAAATTCTGAAAATCAGAAAAAATATCCAGCAAAACAATTCTTGGAAGCCTGGGAAGATTCTGGGTATTTCATGGTAACAACACAAGATCCGGCACCATTGGCATACAATCCGGAAATGAAAAATTTTGACTACAGACACGGATATATAGAAAAAATTGCAGACATTGCATATACAGAAATAATAAAACGATTGGCAGAAGATGGTTATTTAGCCAGCAACAATAAGAAGACAAAAATTCATAAAAAATGTTTTTTTATTATTGCTATTATTGTTTTTGTTGCTGCTATAATATTTTCTGTTTGTCGTTATTTTTCTCCCATAGATATGAAAATATTTATTATGGAAGACTCGGAAAAAAATATTTCATCAATACCATTTAAAAGTGGAAAAATTACTGTTCAATACGGAGATTTAAAGCCTGAGACATTTGACATTTGTACTAAAAATTTAATTGCAATTGTTGATGAAATAAGCTACAAAAATAAAAATGGAAATGCACATATTATTTTTCAATCTGATGGTTATGAAACAATAGATACAATAATAAAAATCAAAAAGAGAATAAATTTAACCATTTGCCGAGACAATCGATACTCAGAAGTATTTGGAAATATCATAGATGGGAAAACAGGTCTGCCAATAAAAGATGTGAAAATAACAATGCAAGACATTTCTGTATTAAGCAACAAAGAAGGTCACTTTAACATTGACATACCATTCTCAAAGCAAAGAAAAGTGCAACGATTACAAGCTTATAAAGCAGGTTATCAACTATGGACAGGAAGCTATGAGCCTTCAAATACAAATGCTTGGGAAATAGTTTTATTACCGGAATAAAACACGGTAATTTTGAGATACTCAATCACGTTACAAAAGTCAAAATGTATTTGCATAAATAAAAAAACAATGATTTTCATCATTGTTTTTTTTATTTATAAGTTTGAAAGTTCGCTTATTTTTTAAATAATGAATCTACGAATTCATGCTTATTAAAAACTTGCAAATCATCAATCCCCTCGCCTACGCCAATATATTTAACAGGAATATTAAATTGATCGGAAACACCAATAACCACACCACCTTTTGCCGTTCCATCTAATTTTGTGACAGCAAGAGCAGTTACTTCTGTGGCTTTAGTAAATTGCTTGGCCTGCTCAAAAGCATTCTGTCCTGTAGAGCCATCTATTACCAATAAAACTTCATGAGGAGCATCAGGAACAACCTTTTGCATCACTTTTTTAATTTTACTGAGTTCGTTCATCAAATTAATTTTATTATGAAGACGACCTGCAGTATCAATAATAACAAGGTCGGCATTTGCTTTTTTAGCAGCAGCAACAGTGTCAAAGGCTACAGAAGCAGGGTCAGAGCCCATTTGTTGTTTTATAATCGGCACATCACAACGTTTAGCCCAAACTTCCAATTGTTCAATGGCAGCAGCACGAAATGTATCAGCAGCACCAATCACAACTTTTTTCCCGGCTAACTTGAATTTATTTGCCAATTTGCCTATTGTAGTCGTTTTTCCAACGCCATTCACTCCTACTACCATAATGACATAAGGTTTAGAAGAATTAAGCAAATCTTCATTTAATTCAGAATCATTATTATTCTCTTCTAATAAAGAAGCGATAGTAGATTTTAAGATATTATTTAATTCATCAACATTAGAAAATTTTTCTTCTTTAACTTTTTGTTCAATTCTTTCAATAATTTTTATTGTAGTATCAACACCGACATCAGAAGAGATAAGAATTTGCTCCAATTCATCTAAAGTATCGCTATCAATTTTTGATTTAGCAAAAAGAGCACGACTAATTTTGTCGAAAAAATTATTTCGAGTTTTTTCCAAACCTTTATCAAGTTTTTCTTTTTTTTCTTTGCTAAATATATCCCAAAAAGCCATAATAAAATTTTTAAAATTAAATAATAATAATATTCCTAAATACTACCAAATGTCAGCCCATTTTTCTTTTGGCAATCTCATTGGAGAATTTTCTGGAACATTAAATGCTTTAATAAAATCTTCAATACCTGGCAATTGACCATTAACACGCCATTCGCCAAGAGAGTGAACATCATTTTTCAAGCGGGATCTAATTTCTTCTTCTCTGATATTTTGTCCCCAAATTTTTGCATAAGAGAGATAGAATCTTTGTTCTGGAGTAAATCCGTCAATTTTATCTGCAGTTTCTTGTTTTTCTGTTTTTTGAGCAGCTTTAAAAGCATCAAAAGAAATTTTCAAGCCACCTAAGTCGGCAATATTTTCACCTAATGTAAGTTCACCGTCAGCGTGTAAACTGTCAACAACAATAAAATTATTATAACGTTCTACTAAAATTTTAGTACGTTCAGCAAATTTTTCACCATCTTCTTTTGTCCACCAATCGTTCAAATTACCGTCAATATCATAATTTCTACCTTGATCATCAAATCCGTGAGTCATTTCATGTCCAATAACAACACCAATAGCGCCATAATTAACAGCATCGTCAGCATCAGCATAGAAGAAAGGAGGTTGCAAAATTGCAGCTGGGAAACAGATTTCGTTTGTAGTAGGATTATAATAAGCATTAACAGTTTGTGGTGTCATTCCCCATTCTGTTTTGTCAACTGGTTTTCCAATTTCAGAAATCATTTTTTGAAAATCGAATTCATTTGAACGCATTACATTAGAGAAGAAATAATCATTTTTGATATCCAATTTAGAATAATCACGCCATTTTTCTGGGTAACCGATTTTCACGATCATTGAATTAAGTTTATTAATTGCTTTTTCTTTAGTTTCATTGCACATCCATGAGTTATTTTTAATTCTTTCAGCGAATGCAGATTGAAGATTTTTAACAAGAGTTTCCATTCTTTGTTTTGATTCTGGTGGAAAATATTCTTTAACGAAAATTTGTCCTAAAGCTTCACCAAGACAGCCGTTAGTAACAGAAACAATTTTTCTCCAACGAGGTTTTTGTTCTTGTTGTCCTGATAAGAATTTTCCGTAGAAGTCGAAATTTGCATCAACAATATCTTTATGAAGATAATCTGCAGCAGAATTAAGAAGATTCCATTTCAAATAGATTTTGATAGTTTCTAAATCATTGTCGGCAATAATTTTGTTGAAAGCAGTAAAAAATTTAGGTTGAGCAAGATTTGCTTTTTCTAATTTTTCCAAACCGATATTGCTAAGATATTGAGAGAAGTTAAAATTTGAAGTAATTTTTTGAATTTCAGGAATTGTCATCATATTATTACTAGCATATGGATCTCTAAGTTCTAAGTTAGTTTTAGAATTTTTTGCCAATTCTTCTTCAATAGCATATACTTTTGCAACATTTTTTTCTACGTCAGCGAAATTGGCAAAAGTAAACATTTTGGACATAAACTCTTTATATTTTGCACGAATTTCAGCAGAATGGTCGTCTTGGTCGGTGTAATAATCGCGATTGCTAAGACCCAAGCCAGCTTGCCAAATCCAAAGAATTTTCATATTTGCGTCATTAGCATCTGATTCTCCAAAGATTGCAAAGAAAGGATAAGCACCTTTTTTTTGAAGTTTAGAAATCATCACTGGAAGTTCGTTTTTATCTTTCATTGCATCAATCTCATTGAAAACAGGTTCTAGAGAAGCGAATTTATCGTTTTCAATTTTTACTGTATCCATCCCCATTTTATAAAAAGAAGCAATTTTATCTTCAACAGAACCAGCAGGATTTTTTTGTTCTGCCAATCCGTTTATAATAGCATTGATTTTTTCGCTAGTATTTTTAGCAAGCAAATCGAATGAACCAAAACGACTTTCTTCATTTGGTAAAGGATTGTTTTTTTGCCAACCACCTGTTGCATATTGATAAAAATTATCAAAAGGTGATACTGTTGTGTCTAAATCTGCTAAATCTATTGCAGGAATAGTTTTTTCTTTTGTTTCTTCCATTTTTTTATTTGAACAAGAAATAAATGTAATTGATATAAATACCAATACTGAATAAATGTTAATTATCGATCTCATTTTTTTTTTTGCACAAAGTTAACAAAATTATTGATATAAATAATAGTGTTGTAATTTTTTTTTTTTAAAAGAATAAATATTATATTTGATAATTATTTTTTATAATGAAAACAAAATCTAATTTAAGAATTATTACTGTTGTTATTTTTTTTCTTTCTGTTTTCAATGTAACTAATGCACAAGATTACATTAAACTTATTAATGGCATGAGCTATTATTCAGAAATTATAGAAGATTCTGATGATTATATTATTCACAAAAGTAACAGAGTAGAACTAAAAATTCCAAAATCAGAAATTAAACTTATTGAATATTTGGAGTTAGGTCTTGTAATATACAATGAAAAATACATTAACTCCAACAACAGCCCTAAAGACAGAGAGTCTCTATTTGAAAAGGGAAGTTCTGTTTATGTTCCATTTTCAAGTACAAAAGTAGTAAAACGCAGCGGAGGATTAAAATTAAGAGAATTATTAAAAGAAGACGGATTTTGGAATCTTGTTGATTGCGAAATGGAAGCAGATTTTATTATTGAATATCTTTATTTAGAAAAAGGTAGAGACAAAGCTCGTATTATCATAAAAGATAGAACTGGAAATATTATCTACGAGTCTCCTAAAGTTTCTGCAAAAGATTTTGTTCCGAGCCATGCCGGCAGAGAATCTGCTACAAAATTATATAGAAGATATATTAAAAAACTTAGAAAAAAATAACAAATAAATTAGACCATTGCTTTTCATAAAAGAAAGCATAATAACCAAAAGAAGCAAGGATAAATTAAAGATGAACCATTTACCTCATTTAATATCAGATTTAGCATTAATCCTAATAACTGCTACTATTGTAACACTAATTTTCAAATTAATAAAGCAGCCATTGGTTTTAGGATATATTATTGCTGGTTTTCTAGTCGGTCCATATTCCTCAATTTTTCCCTCCATTGCTGATAGTGTAAACGTAAAGACATTAGCAGAAATTGGAGTAATTTTTTTATTGTTTAGTTTGGGATTGGAATTCAGTTTTAAGAAATTAATAAAAGTTGGTGGCTCTGCATCTATAACGGCAATAGTTGAAATTATTTTTATCACTTTGTGCGGGTTTTTACTGGGAAAAATTTTAGGATGGAGCACAATGGACTGCTTGTTTTTAGGCGGTATGTTGGCAAGCTCTTCAACAACAATTATTATACGTGCTTTTGATGAATTAAAACTAAAAACAAAACCATATGCACGAGTCGTTTTTGGTGTTCTTATTGTTGAAGATATTGTAGTAATATTACTTATGGTTCTTTTATCAACAGTTGCCGTTACAAAGCATGTAGAAGGAACTGAAATGGTAATGACAATATTAAAACTTTCCTTCTTCCTTATTCTTTGGTTCGTGATGGGGATATTTCTAATTCCTACTTTATTAAGATATGCAAAAAAAATATTAGATGATGAAGTATATCTTATACTTTCCTTAGGTATGTGCTTAGGGATGGTTGTTTTTGCAACAAAGGTAGGTTTTTCTGCCGAACTAGGTGCTTTCATTATGGGATCAATTTTTGCAGAAACAACGTCTGCCGAACGTATTGAACATATATTTCAGCCTGTAAAAAACTTATTTGGTGCAATATTTTTTGTATCTGTCGGAATGATGATAAATCCAGAGACTCTACTTGAATATGGCTGGATAGTTTTAGCCGTAACATTAATAACAATCTTTGGAAAATTTTTCAGCACTACAATTGGAGTATTACTATCAGGACAAACACTAAAACAGTCGGTACAGGTTGGTATGAGTATGGCACAAATTGGTGAATTTGCTTTTATCGTTGCAACATTAGGTATGTCATTGGGTGTTATAAGCGATTTCCTATTCCCTGTTGCAGTTGCAGCTTCCGCAATTACTACTTTCACTACTCCCTATATGATAAAATATTCGGAAAAAGTGTACATTTTAATTGAAAAAATTTTACCTAATAAAGCATTAGTTTTTATAAATAATTATTCTGCGAATATTCAAACTAGCAAAAACGAAAGTCCTCATAAAAAAACAATAAAACAACATTTAATATTGACGATTGTCAACACATTAATCGTATTTGCTTTCTTTATTTTAAGTGCTAAGTTATTGTTACCATTTTTAAAAGGTATCACTACAGACACAGCAGGAAATATAATTACAATTTCTTTAGCACTATTATTATCTGCACCTTTCTTGTGGGCTTTAATGTTTCGACTACCAAATAGCAGTACTCAAAAAAAACAAAATATTATAACAATTTTTAATAACATTCCCTTACTGATAATAATATTTATCCGATTATTTATAGGAATATCATTACTTTGTTATTTTGTATATAGAATATTTCCGGATTTAAAAACAGTAGCAATTGCAGTTCCAATAATAATATTTGTTCTTATTGTATTGTCAAAATTAATTAAAAAAATATACACTCTCATTGAATCATTATTTGTAACAAATTTAAACAGCAGAGAGATTGCAGAAGCAGAGAAAACTTCCTATATTGGAAATATAAAAGAAAAATTAATTGGGGAAACAACAGATTTGTCAAATTGGAATTTTCATTTAGTGGATTGGCAAGTACCCGTAAATGCCTATTATAGTGGCAGATTGTTATCCGAATTGAATTGGAGAACAAAATACGGAATTAATGTTGTTTATATTAAAAGAGATGAAAAATTATTTTTTCCTCCCGACCCAAGTATAAAAATTTTAGCTTCCGACCACATTGGAGTGTTCAGTTCTGACGATAAATTATTGGAATTTGAAAAAATTTTTAATACGGCAGAAACAGAACAAAAATGTTCTTACAAAGACATTAATAATATTGTTGTAGATAGAATTATCGTTGATAAAGATAGCGATTTTAACGGTGTTGACATAAAAAATTCAGGAATTAGAGAAAGAACACAAGCAATTGTTGTAGGAATAGAAAGACAAGGAGAAAAAATATTGTCACCAAAAGCAAGTACAATTTTCACAGAAGGTGATATTATTTGGATTGTAGGCGAAAAAAGTAAGATTAAGATTTTAAAAAACAATTAAAATATAAATCTTAGCAGCTTAATCGTTTATTTCTTTCTAAAATCATTTGATAACTTCCACAGAGCGATTCCACAACTTACCGACACATTCAAAGAATGCTTTGTTCCAAACTGAGGAATTTCTATGCAATAATCACAAATATCCAATACAGATTGATCGATACCTGTTACTTCATTTCCAACAATCAGGGCAAGTTTCTCTTTAGAAGAATTATGAAAATCGTCAATTGAAACAGAGTTTTCTGCAATTTCCAGGGCTATTAATTTATAATTATCCTTTTTAAGAATATTTAGAATATCCATAATATTTTCATAATAATGCCATTCGACAGTTTCTGTGGCACCGAGAGCTGTCTTATAAATTTCGCGATGTGGAGGTGTTCCCGTAATGCCACACAAAAATACTTTTTCACAAGCAAAGGCATCACAAGTTCTAAAAATTGCTCCCACATTATGAAAACTTCTAATATCGTTTAATACGACTAGCAAGGGTATTTTGTCGGTTTTTTTATACTCATCAACCGACAATCTGTTAATTTCTACTGTTTCTAATTTACGCATTTAAAAAAACTTATACAAAATTACAAAAAAAATGAAAATATTAATGTAAATTTGCATTAAAAAGAAAATGGCACAACAAATAAGTATTCCTAAAGGCACACGTGATTTTAATGCTCTAGAAATGAGCAGAAGAAATTATATTTTTGATACCCTGCGAAAATTCTTTCGTCTGTACGGATATTCAGAAATTGAAACGCCTGCAATGGAAAATTTAAATACCTTAACAGGAAAATATGGAGATGAAGGAGACAAATTATTATTCAAAATTTTAAACTCCGGAAATTACATAAAAGATATACAATCATTAGAAATTTCTGACGATAATATTAAAAAGATAACTTCTGCAATATCAGAAAAAGGATTAAGATATGATTTGACTGTACCATTTGCTCGTTTTGTTGTTCAACATCAGAACGAAATTCAATTTCCATTTAAAAGATTCCAAATACAACCCGTATGGCGTGCCGACAGACCACAAAAAGGGCGTTATCGTGAATTTTATCAATGCGACATAGATACAATCGGATCAAACTCAATTTTAAATGAATTTGAATTAATACAAATCATTCAAGAAGTTTTTAATAAATTAAATATTAACGTTACAATAAAAATCAATAACAGAAAAATTTTGGCTGCAATTGCCGAAACAATTGGCGAACCCGATAAAATTATTGACATTACCGTAGCCATTGACAAAATCGACAAAATTGGAAAGGATAACGTTATTGAAGAATTACAGTCAAAAAATATTTCTCTTTCTGCTATCGAAAAATTAAAACCGATTTTTGAAATCTCAAAAAATTATGATGATGCAATTAATACTATTGAAGATTTCATTCAAAACAGTGAGATAGGAAAACTCGGAATTATCGAAATAAAAGAACTATTCAAACTTGCAAAGACTTACGGCATTGACAAGAATTTGGAACTTGATCTGACATTAGCACGTGGATTAAATTATTACACAGGATCAATATTTGAAGTAAAAGCTAATGACGTGGAAATTGGAAGTATTTGTGGCGGAGGTAGATATGATAATTTAACTGAAATATTCGGACTTAAAAACATTTCTGGTGTCGGAATTTCTTTTGGCGCCGACAGAATTTATGACGTGATGACACAACTTAATCTTTTCCCCGAAAATACTCAAACTTCAGTGAAATTTCTTTTTATTAATTTTGGAGAAGAAGAAGTTAAAATATGTATCAAACTAGCACAACTTTTAAGAAAGAACAATTTCCCTTGTGAAGTTTTCCCCGATAAGAGTAAATTTGATAAACAATTCAAATACGCCAACAATAAAAAAATTCCTTACGTGATTATTATCGGAGATAAAGAAATTGAAAACAATACAGTATCAATAAAAAATATGATCAGCGGGGAACAAACAACAATAGCTGAAAAAGACTTTTTGGAACATTGCAAAAAAAATTTCAATGAGTAAAATATGAGTAAAAGATATATTTACTTTTTCATTTTTGTCTTTTTATTTTGTTCATGCAAAAATTCTGATAATACAAAAGAAGTAAAATCTTTAGACACAGAAAAAGCAGTTGAAAAAACAAAAAATGTTAAAGATACTATTATCAGCATAGCTTATAATTTAAAAAATCAAATTTCTATTGAAATAATTTGTCCTAAAAACAATACAAAAATAAAAGGGAACATATTGATGCTTCACGGCTGGGATTGTCCTTCTAACGAATGGTGTGAAAAAACCAATTTTTGTAAAACTGCTACTGACGAAGGTTATATCTTAATAATTCCT
Organism: uncultured Bacteroidales bacterium; assembly: GCA_964493875.1. GTDB lineage: Bacteria > Bacteroidota > Bacteroidia > Bacteroidales > ML635J-15 > Bact-19. The sequence continues at coordinate 34,341 of CAZBPT010000005.1, forward strand.
GAACTTGGAAAATGCAACTACATCACAGAAATTTATCCTGAGACATATCCTGAATTGGCACAATATCCAACACTAAACTGGATAATCGACACAATGATAACTGAAATACAAAAAAATATTGGGATATTTACAGAAGACGACAATAATTATATTGCTGGATTATCAACAGGAGGAAGAGGTGCCACTCTCCTTGCCTATCGATTGCCAAAACTGATAAAAGCTGTTGCAAGTATCTCAGGAGAATTTGATATTTGCACCCGTCCCGATTATTATTTATACAAAGCATATTTAGGAAATTATGAAAAATTTTCAGAAAGATGGAAAAATGAATGTTTTGCTTATGATTGTAAAAATTATTTAGTTCCAACTTATCTGGCACACGGACTAGCAGACCCTGTTGCAAGCTCAAAAAACAGTAGCGACTTTTATGACTCTGTTCATTACTATCACCCTGAAATGAATATAAAAATTAATATTAACGATACGGCAAAACATAATTATTATTTCTGGAACAGCGAAACAAAAAATATAATAAATTTTTTTAACGAAAATCAATGATTTTCTAATAGTCTTTAAAAATAAAATTAGAAAAAAAATCAAATAAAAATATTAGTTTTTTATTTTCGTTTAAAAAAAGAATACTGCAAATAAGGTATTTTTTTATTATATGACAGCAGAAATTCTTTTTATAACAATATTGGCAGTAGTAGTATTAAATTATATTATAGAACAGATAATAGATTTCTTAAACGCCTGCAATTTCAAAAAAGCAATTCCAGAAGTATTAAGTGGAATTTATGACAATATTAAATACAAAAGGCAACAACAATATCATTACGACAAATATAGATACAGCATAATAACATCTCTTTTTAGCTTTTTGTGCATATTTTTAATGCTAACTTTAAAAGGATTTTCTTTTGTTAATGATTTTGTATATTCAATCTCCGAAAATTCTATCGTACAATCACTGTTATTCTTTTTTATCGTATTTGGAATTTATTCTCTATTACAAATTCCTTTTAATATCTACAATCAATTTGTAATTGAAGAAAAATATAAATTTAATAGATGTACAGGGAGATTATTTTTCTCCGATTTATTAAAATCATATACCATAACAATATTATTAGGAGGAGGAATATTATTTTTAATTCTAATAGCTTATAACTATTTGCCTATTGAATTTTTTTGGATAATTGTACTTTCAATATTAATAATAATTTCATTATTATCAGTATTTTACAATAATATAATATTATCTTTATTTAACAAATTTAGTCCACTTGAAGATGGCAGACTAAAAATAGCAATTGAAAAATTTGCAAAAAAAGTAAACTTTAACTTAAAAAGTATTGTTGTTATGGATGGGACAAAACGTTCTACTAAAGCAAATGCTTTTTTTACAGGAATCGGGAGACGCAAAAAAATAGTTTTATATGATAGTTTGATAGCAGAAATGTCGGATGATGAAATTCTAGCCGTATTGGCACACGAAATTGGTCATTACAAAAAACGTCATATTCTTAAATCTATGTTTTTTAGCATTCTAGAAACTGCTATTATGTTGTTTATCTTTGGGCTATTTGCAAAATCAAATACATTATCTCAATCATTATCGGTAGAAACTGCTAATTTTCATATTGCTCTGATAGCTTTTGCAATTATTTATAGTCCATTATCAACAATACTAAATATTTTCATTAATATGATTAGTAGAAAACACGAAAATGAAGCCGATAAATTTGCAAAAGAACAAGGCTTTTCCGTTGATTTAATAACTGCATTAAAAAAATTATCATCTTACAATATGATTAATTTAACTCCACACAAATTAACAGTTTTATTTTATCACTCGCACCCTCCATTACAAGAAAGAATCGAAAATTTACAAAAAACAAATTAAGATTTGTAAAAACAACAAAAAACAATTATTTTTATAAAAAAAAAATGGTAATTAACAGCAAAGAATTTTCAGCAAGAGCCAAATTAGGAATTATGTTATATACATTGGCAGTATTAGCGGCACTAACACTTAGCATAGTTTTTGGTATATTATCAGACTATTTGAGATATTTAGTATTTTCGGCAGTATTGCTATTAATAATTGGTTTTACCTTCTATTTAATGAAGAAATATTATTACATATATTACAATAGTGATGGATTTAAAATCATTCTTAGATATTCGTCATTAATTCCATTTTTTGAAGAAAATTTTTCTATTGAAATTCCACGTAAGGACTTTATAAGAGCAGAACTCGTTAAGAAATACGGTGGTTTTAGAAAGGAATTGATAATATATGTAGATTCTCCACAAGGTGTTGCCAAATTCAAACCTGTAAGTCTTTCCACTTTAAAGAAAAGTGATATTAAAAATTTACTCGAAAACATCAATAGCATAAATGATTAAGAGCGAGCCGAACCTCTACGACATAGCATTAACATTTTTGCCCGGCATTGGCGATATTAATGCTAAAAAAATTTTTTCTTGTTTCAGAAATACTGAAGAGTTATTTCTCACAAAAATTTCCGATTTGGAAAAATGCCCCGGTATTGGAAAAATATCTGCACAAAAAATCTTTGCCACTTTTCAAACCGCAGTTGATTTGGCAAAAAAAGAATTGGAATTCATCTATAAAAACGATATAAACGTAGTTTCATACAGTGAAGAAAATTATCCCTACCGACTTAGGGAATGTGCCGATTCTCCTTTTGTATTATATCATAAAGGAAATATTAATTTCAACAAAGAAAAAATAATTGCAATTATCGGCACGCGAAATCCTACAAAATATGGAAATAAGTTTTGTGATAAGTTCATAGATGAATTATCAGAAAAATATCCTGATAGTGTAATCATTAGCGGATTGGCATACGGTATTGATATTATCTCACATAAAGCTGCAATTAAAAACAACATAGAAACCTGGGCAGTGCTTGGCAACGGATTAGCAAGTATTTATCCGGCTGCACATAAGAAAACCGCTGATATTATTTTAGAAAAAAATGGAGCAATAATTTCTGATTTTCCTCACGATACAAAACCAGATGCACAAAATTTTCCAATGCGTAACAGAATTGTTGCAGGATTATGCGATGCCGTAATAGTTGTAGAATCAGGAATAAAAGGCGGTTCAATGATTACTGCTACAATTGCCAATAGCTATAACAGAGACGTTTTTGCATTACCAGGAAATATTGACGCACCGCAAAGTCAAGGTTGTAACAAACTTATTAAAACTAATAAGGCTCAACTGATAGAATCAATAAACGATTTAGAATATATCCTCGGTTGGGATACTAAAATCGATACAAAAAAACAAAAAGTAAAAATCGACAAAACAAACCTTAATTGCTTTGAAGTGATTATTGTTGACGCAATGGAAAAAACAGATAATATTGATATCGACGTATTAATTAGAGAAACCGATTTAGATATTAATACAATAAACCTCACGCTTTTAGAATTGGAGATGAAAGAAATAATTGAATCTTTACCAGGAAAAAGATTTTGCTTGAAATTATAATCGCCGTTTAGAAATTAGAATTCAAATCCTAGCGAAAAGAACATACAATTATTATAAAATCCCCTATTATAAAACCTATTAACAACAGGAAAATTCCTTACAGGAGTAAAAGGGAAAGTATAAGAAAATCGATAATTAGCAAAAAAGTGTTCAGCAAAATAATAAGTGATTCCGACATTTAAAGCAACTTCGATTTTATTCAGATTTTCATTCTGTGCCAAGCGACGTAAATAGATATCACCTTTCAACAAATAAGAAACAGAAGGTCCGAATTCGATTAACAATTTATTTTTAAATTTATAATCAACAAGAGAAGGAATTTTAAATTTTTCAATTCTATAATTGAACATCAACGGCATTTCGAGATAATGCAAATCAATTTTGTAAAGTTCTCTATATGTATCTGTTTCATCGGTTCCGGAATGCTTACTTCCTTTATTCCTATAATTTAATTCCAAAGACATTCCCCATCTATCGTTTCTTGCGAAAGTATTGCGAACATAAATGCCGCCTGTTGGAGAAATTTTATGATAGCCGCCGTGAGTATCACCATCTACCTGACTAATCAAGGCACCTAATTTTGCCCCACCATAAAAATTCTGAGCGAATAATCCTGTGAAGAAGAATATTGATAGGAATAATGAAAGAAAATATTTCATAACTATTTCAAATCATCTTTCCCGAAGGAAAACGGCAATAAATCCTTAATGGAAGAAAATTCCAGAACAGTATCTTTCGAAGAAAGCAACAATCTACAAGGACTGTTATATCGATTTTCAACTTCGAGAATCACCTGGCGACAAGCACCACAAGGAGTAATAACTCTTTCAACAATATTATCGTTACTATCAATAGCTGTAATAGCAAGGGTTTTAACTGCAGCATCAGGATATTTGGCATTTGCATAAAACAATGTTGTTCTTTCAGCACAAATTCCTGAAGGCGAAGCAGCATTTTCTTGATTACTGCCAGTGATTATTTCTCCATTTTCCAATAAAGCGGCTGCTCCAACTTTGAAATGTGAATAAGGTGCATAAGCACGTCTCGCCGATTTTTCAGACATCTCAATAAGATTTTTATCTATTTCCGCCAATTCTTCTTTACGATACTCTTTATATTCAATATTATATATTTTATTATACATCAAAAAACTTTATTAAAATAACGACAAGCAGTTTTATTTATTATTTTTGAAATTATTTATAGAACTTGATTTTAATACTATTGACAAAAAGATATCGTAAAGATTAAAATAAAAATCAAAATTTCTTTTAAAAAACCCTAAAACCGATAATATTAATAGAAAAAAATCACTAAAAAAATGTATATTTGAATAATAATTATTTATTAAACCTTCATTATCATGAAAAAAGAAAAATTTATTATACTGCTTATATTCTTGCTATTATCAACAATGATTCAAGCACAAGAGCCTTTTAAAGGAATAATTACTTATGAATCAATCAATAAGAATTATCTTAAGACAAAAGATACAAATAAAGTTTGGAAATCAACAATTAAGATATATGTTTCAGATAAAAATCTCAGATTTGATAATATAGAAAGTCGTGGCACAAATGAATTTTTCAGATATACTTGGATAAAAAATCTTCAAGACTCATCAGTAATTTCATATATTGCTAATAATAATAAAGCAGCTTTGTATCATCCAAAAGAAAAAACAGATAGTTTAAAAAACATTTCAAAATATCAAGACGGTTTAGAACTCACATTTACAAATAAAACAAAAAGATTTTTAGGTTATAAATGCAAAAAAGCAGATTATAAAAGAGCTGACGGAACAAAACAAGGATATGTTTATTATACAACAGAAATTATTTTACCTAAAGAAGTAAATAAATATTTGAATTTTGATCAAATCGAAGGACTTGTTATGCAATTTTCATATCCCAATTCAGAAAACAGTGATAATATATTTGCGGACTACACAGCAAATACTATAAAAGAAATTACAAACTGCGATCTTGATTCAAATATATTTCTTGTACCTGAAGGTTATAAGCTTTTTGATAATAAAGAAGATTATAAGAATGACTATGAAATTTGGAAGAAAAAATTCCTAGAAAGTCGATCTAAGAACTAAGTGGAAGATTAGTTTTTTTAAAATTAAAATTTTTTGATAATTTTCTTACAAAGTTCTCATTCTTATAATATATGAATAATAATATTCAAAAAAAATGTATTTTTGTAATATGAAAAGTAGTCAGGATATATATTTTGTAAACGTAACAAAAACAATAGCTATTTTCCTTGTTGTATTTACACATTTATCAACTCCAGATAATCTTTTTAATTTTATCGGCTCTTTTCACCTGCCTGTTTTACTAATTATTTCGGGTTATTTACTAAACATAAATAGCGATTTCAAAACATTTGCAAAAAAGAAAATGCAAAGCCTAATAATTCCATACTTTGTATTTTCTGTGATTACATTTTTATTTTGGTATTTTATCGACCAAAGATTTTCTTCTGACATTCTACCAAAAGAAACGGTTTGGGATTATTTAATAGGAATTTTTTCAGGAATTCCTTCTGAAAAATATTTAGGTTTTAATATTCCTATGTGGTATCTTTTATCACTATTTTGTGCATTAATGCTATTATATGGAATTTTACATCTAAAAAAATATTTGTCATTATTATTAATCATAGTCTGCGGAATTTTAGGATTTTTATTACAATATTTTGAAGTTCCGGCATTAATTTTTGGAATAAATGTGAGTTTATTCTCAATTATTTTTATTTATTTGGGCATAATATTGAAAAATCATAATATTATTGAAAAAATTGACAAAAAACCAATTTGGATAAAATTACTCTTCTCGCTTATTTTCTTTGCAATAGCATATTTTTCAAGTCAGCTGAACGGCGAAAGCAGTCGCGTATATTACTATCTTTGTCGTTATAACAACTATTTACTGTTTTTCCTCTCGGCAATTACAGGAAGTTC
>CAZBPT010000005.1:40940-51790 GCA_964493875.1 uncultured Bacteroidales bacterium
GAGCTTAAAATTATGTTAAAAAAAATTGAAAATTTCAAGATTGTTTTTTTCGCTATCATCGTAACTTTATTTATAGGAATAGCCTACACTTCATCTGATTTTATCAGCACACCCACAAATAATTTTAAAGACATTGCAACATTATTTTTCCAATGGATAATTATTGTGATTTCTTTTTTCCCAATTTTTTACTTTTTATCGATAAACAAATACATTTTTGCCGTAACTTTTCCCATAATTTCAACATTATCAAGTATATTAATGTATTTTAGATATGCTACAGGAACAATCTTCACGACAATGATTTTTGATGCAGCATTAGACAACGACAAAAGTATAACTTTAGAATTAATTAGTTTTTGGTTGATATTAACAGTAATATTAAGTCTCGCAATTTCTATTTTATTTGTTGTAATTCGTTTTAAAAAGATAGGAAAAATAAAATTTACTTATATACATTTTCTTTGTTCAATAATTTTATTTTGCGTTATTCTTTTTATTCCCAGAATATCTAGACCGATGCGAGAAAGAATTCCTGTAAATTTATATTACATTCCCAAAAGATATTTTTCTGAAAAAGAAGCGATAAATGAAAAAAGGCCTCCACTTGCAAAAAAAGTTGTTTGTCCTGAAGAACGGCCAATAATTATCTTTATCCTTGGGGAATCTTTACGAGCCGACCATTTATCATTAAACGGATACAAAAGAAATACAAATGAAAAACTTTCAAAGGAAGATATTATCTCACTGAAAAATATTTTTTCCGAATACACACACACAAATCCGAGTGTTGCTCACATAATGACACGTGCCGACAGTGCAAATCCGGAACTTGCCGACAGAGAGAGATCGTTTATCGACATATTTAAAAATTGTGGCTACTACTCTGCTTGGTTGGCAAATCAGGAACCGGCAAAACAATACATTTACTTCATGAACGAATGCGATACAATAATATATGGAAACATAAACAAATCTTATTATGTTTTTGACAAATGGACAGACGATTTACTTTTGCCACCATTGGATTCGATAATAAAGAGACAAGACGATGCCTTACTACTTATATTACACAGCATTGGCTCTCATTGGTACTATAATTCACATTTTAGCGATGAATATGAAAGATTCCTTCCAATAACAAAAAGTAGAATCACTAATTCAAACAGTAAAGAAGAAATGATAAATTCTTACGATAACACAGTATTATTTACAGATAATTTTATTGCTACAATAATCAACAAAATTCGTGATAAAAATGCTGTGCTGATTTATTTGTCAGACCACAGTGAATCATTCGGAGAAAATGGTATTTGGTTACACGCCAATGACAACGATGCAGAAAAAAATCCTGCTTGTCTCGTTTGGATGTCTGAAAAGTACAAGGAAAACAACATTGAGAAATACAACAATTTAATAAAGAACAAAGACAAAAAATATCGTAGCGATTTTCTTTTTCACAGCATCATTGATATTGCAAACATAAAATGCGATGTTTTAAATCAAGAAATGAGTATTTTCAACGCGAAATAGAGTTTTTAATATAACATTAAATATTAAAATACCATCTTTCAGGTGGAAAGTCAGTACTATTTTTAAAACTATTAAAAAATTTCACAATCCAAAAAGCATTAAAATGAACGAATAATCTCTTTTTAAACATTATTAAATTTGAACTGTTTTTAAAACAATCGTCAAAAATATTATTAAGTTCATCTTCGCCCATAAAATTTACGATCGGATTCGGGATTTTGTCTATGTTCAAAGATTTTGCTTCGAAAATTTCATCAAAAGATGAAAAAAATGTTTTTAATAATGAATACAATTTATGATTATAAACATCAAAATATTTATTTTCAAGAATTGTATCAACAGCCTTTCCAGTGCCAAAAGGCACGCGATTAGAAACACGTGATGCAGGAAAAACCAGCGTCTCAGAAATTTCAAAAACATCGCCAAGATTTGCAAGTTTATGAAGAAAATAAAAATCCTCTCCTGCTTGACGACAAGGCATTGCTCCTGCTTTAATATAGGCAATTGCAGTACATGCAAAACAAGAACCTATTGTATGAAAATAATGCGGAAAACCCGCAATTTTTAGATTCTCTTTATGATAATATAAATACTTTTCATATAATTTTGTTGCTACAATTTCTTCTTCGGAAAAAAGTTTTGTATCATAATTATGACAAAAACCAAAAACATAAGCGGGAGATTTTTTATTTGCTTTTACTGCCGAAAAAATGCTTGAAAAATAATTTTCAGAAACCAAACTGTCAGCATCGAGAGAAATAATTAAACCGTCGGGTTTTGAAATATCATTATATCGACAAACGGCCTCGTCCATCCCTACCCGCCTTGCATATCCCACACCGGCAATTTTTGGCGGAATGTTTTCCAATAATATTTGATGCAAAGTAAAAGAATAATGAGCAGATTCTTCGCCACAAAATTCATTTAAAGATTGAGAAAGCATTAAATTCTTATGCACAATTTCTTCCGAACTATCTTTCGAAGAATTTATTACTACAATAACTTCAACCAACTTTGAAGGACATTTCAACATAGCAGCATTAAGTGAATCTAATGTACTAAACAAAAAATCTTCATCATAACAAGGAATCGATACAATTGCATCAATATTGGGATTAACAGGAGAAGAAATTTTTCTTTCAAAAGTCTTCGATTTGCTTAAGTAATTATTGCCAAACATAAATTAAATTATCTGCAAAATTATAAAAAAATATTAATTTTGCAATGCAATGAAGCAAAAGAAAAATCCAATAACAGTTTTTGAATATATTTGTATATTAGCAAATGACCTGTTAGAATTGTATTGCGAAGAAGAAGCAAAACGCTTGGCAGAAGATTATTGTAAAGAAAAATTAAAACTCAATAATACAGATTTTATTCTCGGAAAAAGGAAAATTCTAAATAATAATGAGATAAAAAAATTAAACAAAAATAGAGATGAATTAATTCAAGGGAAACCTTTACAATATATTTTTAACAAAGCATATTTCTATGGAATGGAATTTTTTGTTAATAAAAACGTACTTATTCCACGTCAAGAAACAGAACTGTTGGTAAACAGAATTATCGAAGACCACAAAGGAAAAGAAAAATTAAAAATATTGGATATATGCAGTGGCTCAGGGTGTATAGGAATAAGTTTAAAAAAGAACATTCCCGAAGCAGAAGTTTATGCAATAGAGATATCAGAAGAAGCAATAAAAGTACATAAGAAAAATTGCAAGAAGAATGACACAAAAATAAAAATTAAGAAATTCGATATATTGTCAGAAGAAAAATTTCCTTTTAAAGAAAAATTCGATATTATAATAAGTAATCCTCCTTATGTATTGGAAAAAGAGAAAGAGCAAATACATAAAAATGTATTAAATTACGAACCGGAGCAGGCAATATTTGTTAAAAACAACAGTCCTTTTATCTTTTACGAGAGAATAAGCAGTATTTTTGGGAACATTGCAACAGATAAATGTAAGTTATATTACGAAATTAATGAGCAATATGCAGAAGAAATAATAAATATAAACAAAGATAATAACATTAATAATAATTTGATAATAAAAGATTTAAACAATAAGAACAGGATAATTATTGGAGAAGTGAAAAAAATTTTTTAATAAGAATTATTTTTTATATCTTTGTAAAATTTTTTTGCCATAGTATGGAAAATTTAGAAAAATATAATTTTTATATATCTAATTTACCGGAAGACAAGGTAATCGAAGATAATTACACATTAGGAAAAGACTTTTTTTTAGGTTTTCCTAATGATTATTTTTCTAACGGCAATTTTGAAATTATGGTAAAAATAAAAAGAAAAGATAAAGACATCACGATAGAACTAATTGGAAAAGGAACAATTGAAGTAAGTTGCGATCGTTGTCTTTTCAAATTTCCTATCGAGATTAATATCGACGAAACATTCTTTGTCAAACAAACTGACGAAGAAATAACAGACAGTGAAATAATAGTAATAAAAGAGAATAAAAATATATTTAATATTTCTGACTTAATCTACCAGACTATAGTTTTTTCAATTCCGTTGAGAAATATTCATCCTCTAGATGAAAATGGAAAATCAACATGTAATGAAGAAATGATTAATCAGTTAAATAAATATTTAATAAATTAACAAAACAAATAAAAAGATAAGAGATGGCACATCCAAAAAGAAAAACTTCCAAACAAAGAAGGAACAAAAGAAGAACTCACTACGTAGCTGAAATTCCTACATTATCCACATGTTCAAATTGCGGAGCAACAGTATTATATCACCACGTATGTCCAGCTTGTGGATTTTACAGAGGTAGATTAATAATTGATACAACTGCAAAAGAAAAAAACGATAAGTAAAATTGAAAAGAATCGGAATTGATATTATGGGTGGTGATTTTGCACCACAGGAATGTATCAAAGGTACTCTCCTTGCAAAAGAATCTTTGAAAGGAAACGCCCAGATTGTACTTTTCGGAAATAAAGATATGATTATCTCCGAATTGGAGAAAAATGGTTCAAATGACAAAGAATTTGAAATAATTGATTGTCAAAGTATTGTTCAAATGAACGATCACCCTGTAAAAGCTCTAAAGGAAAAAACAGATTCATCTTTATATAAAGGATTTTTCTATCTTAAAGAAAATGCAATAGATGGATTTGCCAGTGCCGGTAGCACAGGTGCTATGTTAGTGGGAGCAACACAAATTATCGGAATTACAGACGGTATTTTACGACCATGTATTTCGTCTTTTTATCCAAACATAAAAGGCGGAATGAGTTTAATTTTAGACGTTGGTCTAAATTCCGACTGTAAACCTGAAAATTTGTTGCAATTTGCCTACTTGGGTAATGAATTTGCTAAAAACGGCATGTGCATAAAAAACCCCAAAATTGCACTTTTAAACATCGGATACGAAGAGAGTAAAGGAAGCCTCCTAGCAAAAGCAACTTATGACTTACTAAAAGAGGCTAAAGATATTAACTTCGTAGGCAATGTTGAGGGCTATGATTTACACGACCCCGATAAAGTAGATATTATTGTTACTGACGGGTTTACTGGTAATATTATTCTAAAACATGCAGAGTCATTCTACACTATAGCAAAAGAAGAAAAAATCGATAATCCTTTTTTTGAAGGTTTTAACTACGAAAATTATGGCGGAACCCCAATATTAGGAGTTAAAAATACTGTAATTATCGGACATGGTAAGAGCAATGCAAATGCAATAAAAAATATGATTTTATTGACAGGTAAAGCAATTGATGCTTCTGCACATAATTTAAAAGCAAATATCAATGATTAAATATCAAGCAGCAATAACAGGAGTAGCTGGATATGTTCCAAATTACGTTTTGACCAATGATGAATTATCAAAAATGGTTGAAACTGACGACAGTTGGATTATGTCCCGCATCGGAATTCAAGAAAGGCACATACTAATTGAAGAAGGAAAAGCTTCCTCCGATATGGGTGCCATTGTTGTAAAAGATTTATTACAAAAAAAACAATTAGAACCCGAAGACATTGATATGCTTATTTGCGGAGTTGTTACTCCAGATATGCAATTCCCTGCTACTGCTAATATTATTTGCGACAAAACTGGAATAAAAAATGCTTTTGGCTTTGATGTCAATGCCGGTTGCTCAAGTTTCTTATTCGCTCTAATCACCGCTTCGAAATATGTTGAAAGCGGAACACATAAAAAAGTTATTGTTATTGGTGTAGATAAAATGTCTACTATAGTTGATTATCAAGACAGAAACACTTCTCCTATTTTTGGAGACGGTGCAGGTGCAGTATTATTAGAACCTGCATTAGATGGTACTGGAATAATTGATTCTCTAATGCACGTTGATGGTTCAGGTCGTCATTATCTGCATCAAGTAGCTGGAGGATCTCTAAACCCACCGAGTTTTGAAACAATTTTAAAACGACAACACTTCATCTATCAAGAAGGACAACCCGTATTTAAATGGGCTGTTAGCAAAATGGCAGACGTATCGGTTGAAATTATGAATCGCAATAATCTTAAAGCCGATGACATTAAATATTTAGTTCCACACCAAGCCAATATTAGAATAATTGAAGCTACTGCAAGACAAATGCGAGTTGAAATGGATAAAGTTATGGTTACTATTCAAAAATTTGGTAACACTACTTCAGCAACTATCCCATTATGCTTATGGCAATATGAAAAAGAACTAAAAAAAGGCGATAATATAATCATTGCAACTTTTGGAGCAGGATTTGCTTGGGGTGCTTGTTACCTTAAATGGGCGTATAATCTCGAATAAAATATTTATTTTTTTTCTCAAAAATACCTTTATAGATATAATTATTTTTCTATTTCTTCGTTATTTTAAATAAAAAACAAAAATAGTAGAAATAATGATTAATATTGAATTTTTACATAAAGGATATTTTTTTCTTTTTCTAATATTTATACCATTAATAGCATGGTATATTTGGCGTCACAATAGAACAATAGCATCAATGAATATTAGTTCTACAGACGTTTTTGCAAATGTAAAAAAGCCAGTTAGATATTGGTTACGTCACTTATTGTTTGTACTTCGTCTATTTGCATTGTCGGCGTTAATTATTGTATTGGCAAGACCACAAAGTTTTGACAGCTGGGAAGAAAGACACACAGAAGGAATTGATATTTGTTTAGCTTTGGACATATCAGGAAGTATGTTGGCAGAAGACTTTAAACCAAACAGATTAGAAGCAGCAAAAGAAACCGGAAGCGAATTTGTATCGTCACGACCTAACGACAGAATTGCCTTAGTAGTTTTTGCAGGAGAAGCATACACACAATGTCCTCTTACAATAGACCACGGCGAGCTTATATCATTGTTTTCACAAGTAAAAAGCGGAATAATCGAAGATGGTACAGCAATAGGAATGGGACTTGGCACATCAATAAACAGACTAAAAAACAGCAAAGCAATAAGCAAAGTCATAATACTCATGACTGACGGAATAAACAATATGGGTGAAATATCACCATTGGTTGCAGCAGAATTTGCTAAAAAATACGGTATCAGGGTTTATACAATAGGTATTGGAAAAAATGGAATGGCACCCTACCCTTTTCAAACACCATTCGGAATACAATACCAAAACATAGAAGTGAAAATTGACGAAGAAATATTAACAAAGATAGCAAACAATACAGGAGGAAAATACTTCCGTGCAACAAATAATAATAGTTTAAGAGAAATTTACAAAGAAATTGACAATATGGAAAAAACCATTCTTGATGTAAAATCATTCTCAAAACCGAAAGAAGAATTTTTGCCTTTTTTAATACTAGCTCTTGTATTTTTAGGTGTAGAAATGATATTAAGATACACAATTTTAAAAAACACATTCTAAAAATAATTACTAATTATTGATTTTCAGCAGAAAAGACAATATAAAAAAAAATAAAAAAAATTTTGTAAAAAGAAAAAAAAATTATAATTTTGTGCGATTGAAAGATTGTCCTATGGTGTAAAGGTAGCACAACAGTTTTTGGTTCTGTTTGTTTAGGTTCGAATCCTGATAGGACAACAAAATATTGACTTATGGTGCAACGGCAGCATTTAAGGTGTTGAACTTTAAGATCTTGGTTCGAATCCTTGTAAGTCAACTAGAAAGCCTCAGAAATTGGGGCTTTTTTTATTGTATTTTGTCGATTTTTTATAATATTTAAAATAAAAACGTTAATTTTGTAAGAAAAAATATATGTGGAACAAAATTGCTAATTTCATTTTACGACAGAAATTAATTCTCCTTATATCATTAGCCGTTATTTTTGTTTTTATGACATCTCAGATGCTGAAAGTAGAAATGGATTACCATTACACTAACATGCTTCCTGAGTCTGACTCCGCATATATTAATAATATGAAGTTCAAAGAAACTTTTGGTAACGAAGCTACAGGAATTATTGTAGCTATGGAAGATACTAATATCTTTGAACTAGAAAAATTTAATGCAATAATAAACTTGTGCGACAGCATCCGCAAAATAAAAAACATAACTAATGTACTAACAATCAGCGATGTAATAAATTTACAAAATAAAACTACAATAGACTCTGCAACAAAGAAAAAAACCAGAGAATTTGAAATATATAAAACATTCCCAAAAAAGGTTACAAGCCAACATCAATTAGACAGCCTCAAAAAATGTTTTTTCAATCTACCAATCTACGAAGGTTTATTGTATAACCAAGATAGAAACGTTTTTTTACTATTAATAACAATATCTAAAGACGTAATTGACACACCCGAGAGACTGGACATAGTTTTTGGGACTGACGAACATCTCGGAATTGAAAAATATGTAAAGAACTTTGAAGAAGAAACAGGAATAAAAACACACATATCAGGACATCCTTATATACGTTCAAAGATAATGGTCGAAACAAAAAGTGAAATACTGTTCTTTACTGTTTTGGCGGCAGTAATTTGCATATTGATTCTAATATATTATTTCCGATCGTTCAAAGTAATACTTGTTTCTCTTCTAACAATAAGTTTTTCTATATCTTTTGCTCTGGGGTTAATGGGAATACTGGGATACAAAATCACAATTTTAACTGCGATGATTCCGCCCCTGTTAATTATTATAGGGATACCAAATTCCGTATATTTAATTAATAAATTTCATAATGAACTTAAATTTCACGGAAATAAGATATTGGCACTGCAACGAGTGATAACAAAAGTTGGTGCTGCTGTTTGCGTAACAAATGCCACGACTGCAGCTGGGTTCTGCACTTTTGTAGTTACACAAAACTCAAATTTAGTTGAATTTGGTATCATCTCCTCTATCGGTATTCTATGTATATTAATATCATCATTAATAATCATTCCGGGATTTTTCTCTTATTGGAAGGCTCCTGCAAGTAGAGAAACTAAACATATTGAAAATAAATTTTTCAGAGCAATTCTTAACAAATTGGATTATATTGTATCTAACAAAAGAAAAATTGTTTACATATGCTTCTCTTCTGTTGTTTTACTTTCAGTTATCGGAATATTTTTAATAAAACGTTCAGGATATATTTTAGACGATGTGAAACACGACCATCCTATTTATTTAGATTTAAAATTTATTGAATCTAAATTCAAAGGTGCATTTCCTTTAGAAATTGTAATAGAGTCGAAAGATACTTCCACAAACGCGATAAAATTTGTTGAACAAATCGAAAAAATTGATTCATTACAGAGAAGGTTAGAAAAATATCCTTGTTTATCTAAATCTCTCTCAATCGCCGATGCTACAAAATTCTTATATCAAGCCTACAGCAAAGGGAAAGTGAGCAAATATAAATTACCACCAAACGAAGGTACTTATGCTCAAATAATAAAACGATTGCCAAAATTAGACAATAACATGGCAAAATCTTTTATCGATAGTTCTAGAAAGACAACAAGAATAAGCCTTTACATTTCAGATATTGGTGTTGATAGTTTGGAAAAAGTATTACCACTAATTAATGAAGATTTAAATTCTATATTCCCCAAAGATCAATTCGAAACTTATGTAACTGGCTCTACAATTTTGTATTTTGTCAGCACAACATATCTAACAACCAATTTGTTACAGAGTTTAATATTAGCTATTTTCCTTATAGTAGTTTTCATGTTCTGGCTGTTCCGTTCTCCACGAATAGTATTAATCTCTGTAATTCCCAACTTGTTGCCGATGATAGTTACCGGAGGAATAATGGGATATTTTGGAATACCGATAAAGCCGAGTACAATATTAGTATTTAGTATTACATTTGGTATTTCGGTTGACCAAGCAATTCACTTCTTATCAAAATTCCGTCAAGACCTTACAAAATACAATTGGAATATTATAGAATCTGTTAAAAGTACACTTTCAGAAACTGCTCAAAGTATGATATACTCTGCAATAATATTGGTATTCGGATTTATGATTTTCGCATTTTCAAATTTTGGAGGTACTGTCGCATTAGGAATACTAATTACAATTGCTCTTTTTGTTGCTACATTTGCTAATGTTATTCTACTTCCTTCAATTCTGCTAAGTTTTGAAAAGAAACTCAGTAAAATGAATCATAAAGAATTTGCCAACAACTTAGATGAAGAATAATATCTTAAAAGAGTCAAAATTATGGCAATTGATATGGTTTTTCGCAAAAATTGCCCTAAAACTTTTTTATAAAAAAATTATTATCGAAGGGAAAGAAAACATTCCCAAAAATTGCCCAATAATAT
Source organism: uncultured Bacteroidales bacterium (assembly GCA_964493875.1). Classification (GTDB taxonomy): domain Bacteria; phylum Bacteroidota; class Bacteroidia; order Bacteroidales; family ML635J-15; genus Bact-19. Next base: position 51,210 of record CAZBPT010000005.1, read on the forward strand.
TTGCTTCAAACCATCAGAACGCATTAATGGATCCTCTCGCAATCCTTTATGCTAGCAATAGGCAAGTAGTATTTGCTGCCCGAGCAGATATGTTCAAAAACAAAACTGTAGCAAAAATTCTAAATTTCCTTAAAATTATTCCCATTTTTAGAATGAAAGACGGGAAAGAAAATTTACAAAAAAACGATATTACTTTTAATTTATCTATTAAAATATTAGAAAACAACAGAAGCATTTGTCTTTTCCCTGAAGCAACTCACAACGACAAACGTCAACTCCTTCCACATAAAAAAGCAATACCAAAATTAGCTTTCCTCGCAGAAGAAAAAAATAATTTTAACCTTGACATAAAAATTGTACCTATAGGAATTTATTACTCCGATTATTCAAAAATTGGAAGTACTTTATACATTAAAATCGGAAAATGTATTTCTGTAAAAGACTATAAAACAGAATATTACGAAAATCCATTAACAGCAATTAATCTACTCAAAAACAATTTGTTCGATGAAAGCAGAAAATTGGTTATAGATATTCAAAACAATGAATATTATCAGCAATATACAACAATAATAGAGATT
>CAZBPT010000005.1:51890-67474 GCA_964493875.1 uncultured Bacteroidales bacterium
ATTGAAAAAGAAATAAACGAGATATTAAATTTTTCATTATAAAAAAACTTTATTATATTTGTCAAATTTTTTTATTTTTAAAAATGGCCAAAAAAGAAAATATGCAAAAAAAAGTGAGTTCCAAAATTATTGTAAGAAAAAACGACGATAAAAATAAAAACTTAAAATATTTTGCATTTATATTCATTCTTGGATTCATTCTTTACGGCAATACCCTAAACAACGGTTACGCTCTTGATGATAAGGCAATGATTTGGAGTAACCAATATACACAGAAAGGTTTCTCAGGAATAAAAGACATATTAAAAGGAGATTCCTTTGAAGGAATTTTTGGCAAAGACAGCAAATTAGAAGGCGGTCGTTACAGACCTCTATCATTGATAACATTTGCAATAGAAATAGAATTTTTTGGTAAAAAAATGACTGATAATATTGCGAGAAACAGTTACATCGGTTGTCCTAAAGTAAGCCATTTTTTTAATATTTTGCTTTATTGTTGTTCACTATTAATACTTTATGTAGTACTAAAAAAAATATTTAAAAATTATAAATCAAAATATGAATGGCTATCAATTCCTTTCATTGCAACATTATTATTTGCATTTCACCCACTTCACACCGAAGTTGTAGCAAACATAAAAGGCAGAGATGAAATATTGGCTTTTCTATTTGTATTCCTAGCATTCAACTCGATTATAAATTTTACTGAAAAGCCTAAGAAAAAATATGAACTGATTTTAGTATCTATATACATGTTCTTAGGGCTAATGTCAAAAGAAACAATAATAACCTTTCTGGCACTTATTCCTATAACATTCTATTTTTTCAAAGAAAAAAAAGAATTTATTAAATCACTTTGGGGATTAATTCCACTATCAATTGCAACTATAGCATATCTTATCATAAGACAGACGGTGATTGGTAATACACTGGGAATTGAAATAACAAACCTAATGAACAATCCATTTTATGGAATGACAATTTCTGAAAGATATGCAACAATAATTTATACTCTATTACTATACTTGAAGTTACTTATTTTTCCTCACCCATTAACTTGGGACTATTATCCATACCATATAGGAATCTTAAATTTCAGCAATATCTGGGTGATTTTAAGTATAATAATTCACATTGCACTTTTAGTAATTGCAATAATGGGACTAAAACGAAAATTGCTAGTTTCATACTGTATATTTTTATACGCAATTACATTGTCAATCACATCAAATATATTATTTAGCGTTGGTGTATTCATGAACGAACGTTTTATCTATATTTCATTATTGGGACTTTGCATATATGTTGCCTATCTCCTTTCACAAAAAATTCCAACTTTAATAAAAAAAGAAAAACATTATAAAATAACAGCAATATCAACAATTACAATTATTTTACTGTTGTTTTCAATAAAAGTAATTACAAGAAATAAAGTTTGGGAAAATAGTTTCACTTTATTTGAACATGACATTAATATAAGTCAAAATAGTGCAAAAGGAAATTGTACCTATGCCTGCGAATTATATAAACTTGGCGAAGATGCAATGAAAGAAAAAGACACTGTAACACAAAATAAATATTTTTCAAAAGCAAAAAAATATTTTGAAAAAGCACTAGAAATATATCCACAATACGAAGAAGCAAGGGTTCATTACGGAAATATTTATTATATAATGTATGGTGATTATGAAACTATGTTTGATAATTATTTAATAGCATTGAAAACATCACCATTAAACAAAGACGTATGGAATAATTCTGTAGGAATACTGACACATAATTTGAATTTGCCCGAATATGGGAAAAAAATCTGGTTAAGATATTCGGAAATTTCAGATTATTATATGTCATACTTACAATTGGGAGTTTTATATTTAAATGAACAAAAAAACGATTCCGCTATATTCTTTCTTGAAAAAGCAAAAGAAAAAAATAAAAGTGATTTTAACACATTTAATAAATTAGGGACGGCATATGGAAATATTGGAAATTATAAAGAAGCCCGCAATAATCTATTGCAAGCAATAAAAATAAAAGAAGATGCACAAACTTTTTCTATGATAGGAATAACTTATGGTATGGAAAACGATAACCAAAAAGCATTGAAATATTTTGAAAAAGCATTAAATTTAGCTCCCAAAAATCAAGAATACATTAATAATGTTATGATTGCACGTAAAAATTTAGGCTTATAAATATGATAATAATAAAATATATATTTTTATTTATTCCGGCTTGCGTATATGGTTTTATATCAAAAATACGAAATTATTTTTTTGACAAAAATATATTCAGATCCAAACAATATGACATTCCAGTAATTTGTATAGGCAACATTAGTGTTGGAGGGACAGGAAAAACGCCCCACACTGAATTCCTGATAAGATTATTAAAAGAAGATAACAATGTTGCAATATTGAGCAGAGGATATAAACGAAAAACAAAAGGATTTCATATAGTAGAAACAAACGACAACTACAAACAATGTGGAGATGAAGCTTTACAAATAAAGCAAAAATTTAATGATATTACAGTCTGTGTTTGTGAAAATCGTTGTATAGGAGTAGAAAAAATTTTAGAAAAATTTCCTGAAACCAATTGCATAATATTAGATGACGGCTTTCAACATCGTCAACTAAAAGCATCATATTACATACTATTAAACAATTATAACAGACAATACAAAAGCGATTTCTACATTCCTTTCGGACGATTAAGAGATAATAAGAGTTCTGCCAAAAGAGCAGATATCATTATTTTTACTAAATGTCCGGAAATATTAACAACAAAAGAAAAATTTGAGATTAAAGAAAAGTATCAGACAAAAGTACCAATAGTTTTTTCAAAAATAAAATATAATAAGCTCATAAACGTTTTTGATAAGGATAAAACTTTAAAATTAGAAGAACTAAACAAATATAATGTACTATTAATCACCGGTATAGCAGAAAATAAGAATTTAAAAAAATATATTGAAAAAAACTCAAAATCTATTTCATTAGTAAAATATTCTGACCATTACGACTATAAAGAAAATGATATAAATAATATAATTGAGAAATTTAAAAAGATAGAAAGAGAAAAAATAATAATAATTACAGAAAAAGATTCAAAAAAAATAATTAATTTTGGGAAAAAAGAAAATGAGTTTATAAACAATATTTATTATATACCGATTGAGATAGAAATTAGCGATAAAGAAGAAAATAATGAATTTATAAATAATATAAAAAAACATGTTAGAAAAAATTAAAGAATCAGTAGAATTTATCAAAAAACAGATAACAGGAGAAATTGAAATAGGAATAGTTTTAGGAAGTGGGTTAGGTGGTTTGGTAAAAGAAATATCAATAGAAAAAGAAATTTCATACAAAGACATTCCGAATTTTCCGTTATCAACAGTCGAAGGTCATAAAGGGGCTTTAATTATTGGTAAATTAGGAGGCAAAAGAGTGATTGCAATGCAAGGAAGATTTCACTATTACGAAGGATACGAACCCTCACAAACAGTTTTTCCGATACGTGTGATGAAATTTTTAGGAATAAAATATTTATTTTTATCCAATGCTGCCGGCGGAATGAATCCAAATTTTGAAGTTGGTGATTTAATGATAATCAAAGACCATATCAATCTAATACCAAATCCGCTAATTGGGAAAAATTATTCTGAATTAGGACCCCGTTTCCCCGATATGAGCGAAGCATATAGTAAAGAAATTATAGAAAAAGCCTTTGCAGTAGCAAAAGAATTAAAAATAAAAATTCACGAAGGAGTTTATGTTGCAACAACAGGACCAACATTTGAAACACCAGCAGAATATAAATACTTTCATGTAATTGGAGGCGATGCCGTTGGAATGTCAACTGCACCGGAAGTAATAACCGCACGTCACATGGGACTACCCTGTTTCGCAATATCAATAATTACCGACATGGCAGTAGCTGGAACAGTAATACCGGTTTCTCACGAAGAAGTGCTCAAAGCAGCAAATATTGCAGAAGAAAAAATGACAAAAATATTTAAACAACTGATAGAAAGATTATAATATCTATCACAAAACCATTGATTGATGTTTGAGTTGACGTTTATTATTATTATTAAAATAATCGTATTTTCAATAATTTCCTACTTATTAGGCTCTTTTTCATCAGCCTATTGGTATGGAAGATGGTTCTACAAAATAGATATTAGAAAATATGGAAGTGAAAATGCAGGAACAACAAATGTATTACGTACACTAGGAACTTCTGCTGCAATATTAGTATTTATTACCGATGTGTTAAAAAGTTTTATATCGGTTATGTTAATATTGTTCATTAAGGAAATTCCATATCATAACGAATATTATTATTTGATTCAAATAATATTTGGTATCTGCTCTGTAATTGGACATATTTTTCCATTATACAGCGGATTTAAGGGTGGCAAGGGAGTAGCCTCAATGTTAGGAATAATATTAGGGATATCGCCATTAATCGCAGTAATAGCTCTAGGCATATTTATTATAATGGTTATTTCTACAAGAATCGTATCATTATCATCAATAATTGCTGCAATATCATTTCCAATAATTACATTAATAGTTGACAAATGCGAAAGTCTTACATTACTTATATTCTCGATATGTGCCTGTTTATTAATTATTATCACACACATAAAAAATATTAAGAGAATAATAAGAGGTGAAGAAAAAAAATTAACAATTAAAAAAAGAAAATCCGACAACAATAAAGAAGAAATGGAGAATTAAGACTGCAATACAATGAATAAAACTCATAAAATATAGACAAAAATTGGATATATAAACAAAAAAGAAAAAAATCAGAAAAAATTTGGAAAAGAAAATAAAAAATTGTAATTTTGCAGTCCGTTTGGTCATCCACCCGAAAGGAAAAGAATTTATTAATTAATAATTTAAAAAAAGTGAACACATTAAAGTACAGAACAATATCTGCAAATAATGAAACAGTAAATAAACAATGGTTTATTGTTGATGCAGAAGGTGAAATATTAGGAAGATTAGCTACACGCGTAGCATTTGTGTTAAGAGGAAAGCATAAAACTGACTACACACCACATGTAGATTGTGGAGACAACGTGATAGTTATTAATGCTGAAAAAGTAGTTTTAACCGGTAAAAAAAGAACCGATAAAATTTACATATCCCATTCGGGTTATCCTGGCGGACAAAAAGAAGTAACAGCAGATGCTTTATTTGCAAAAAATCCAACTCGCATTATTGAAAAAGCAGTTAAAGGAATGTTACCAAAAAATCGCCTAGGAAGTAAATTATTTGGGAATTTAAAAGTGTATGCAGGAAGTGAACACAAACACGCTGCTCAAGAACCAAAAAAATTAGACTTAAATACAATTAGATAAGTATGGCAATAAAAATGAATAAACAAGGCGATCATATCGCAGTTGGTAGAAGAAAAGCCGCAATAGCAAGAGTATATCTTACTGAAGGAAAAGGCAATATTGTAATCAATGGTAAAAAATTGGAAGAATATTTTCCTGTACTTCAACTTCAATACATTGTAAAACAACCATTTACTGTTATTGAAAAAGAAGGTCTTTATGATGTAAAAGCAAATTTAATCGGAGGCGGAATTAAAGGTCAAGCAGAAGCATTACGTTTAGGTATTGCTAGAGCATTATTATCTGTTGACTTAGAAAACAGACCATCTCTAAAAAAAGAAGGCTTGCTAAGACGTGACCCACGTATTGTAGAAAGAAAGAAACCGGGACAAAAGAAAGCTCGTAAAAGATTCCAATTCAGCAAACGTTAGTATTAATATAGTGATAAATAAGTTTAGTATCAAAATTATGGAGATTACCACAGTACTACTTCATAATTGTTACTATGAATGTAAACTTTAAAAAAAAGAAAAATGTCAAAATTAACATTCGACCAATTATTAGATGCAGGTGCGCATTTTGGTCATCAAAAACGTAAATGGAATCCGGCAATGGCTCCATATATTTTTATGGAAAAAAATGGGATTCATATTATTGATTTACACAAAACTGTTGCAAAATTAGATGAAGCATCAGCAGTTATTAAAAGCATTGCAAAATCAGGGAGAAAAATATTGTTCGTAGCTACAAAAAAACAAGCTAAAGATATTGTAGCAGAATTAGTAAAAGAAGTTAATATGCCTTACGTTACAGAACGCTGGCCCGGTGGTATGTTAACAAACTTTCCTACAATAAGAAAAGCTGTTAAAAAAATGAGTTCTATCGACCAAATGAAAGATAATGGAACTTATGATACACTTTCAAAACGTGAAAAATTACAAATTGAACGCCAACGTGCAAAATTAGAAAAGAACTTAGGTTCTATAGCTGATATGAGCAGATTGCCAGCAGCTCTTTTCGTTGTTGACGTATTGAAAGAAAAAATTGCTATCCACGAAGCTATCCGTTTAGGAATTCCCATTTTCGCAATGATTGACACTAATTCAGACCCCCGTTTGGTAAATTTCCCAATCCCTGCAAATGATGACGCATCTAAATCAATTAATTTAATTGTGAAATCTATTTGTGAAGCTATTAGAGAAGGCTTAAACGAAAAAGTTGATAGTAAAGAAGAAATCTTTGTTGAACAAAACGGAGAAAATCAAGACGAAAATCAGGAAAGAAAAGTTCGTAAAATTCGTACAAGAAAAGAAAGAACTACAACAACTGATAAAGCAGTAGAAGCAGCTCAAGATAATAAAGATAATAATAACGAATAAAGAAAGGATAAAAAATGGCAAATATAACAGCCGCTGATGTAAGCAAATTAAGACAAATCACCGGTGCCGGAATGATGGACTGCAAAAAAGCATTAGTAGAAGCAGAAGGTGATTTTGAAAAAGCAAAAGATTTAATTCGCGAAAGAGGATTAGCTATTGCAAATAAAAGATCTGACAGAAAAGCTACTGAAGGTGCAGTTCTTGCAAAAACTGTTAATAATAATACTGTTGGTGTTGTTATTGCTTTAAATTGTGAAACCGACTTCGTAGCAAAAAATCAAGATTTTGTTTCTTTAGCTCAAAGAATATTGGATATTGCAGGTAATGAATTACCCGAAAATCTAGATGAACTAAAAGCAATTAAAATTAACGGTCAAACTGTTGAAGAAATCGTTACTGAAAGAAGTGGTATCACTGGTGAAAAAATGGAATTGGCTTTCTACGGAAAAATTTCTGCAACATACGTAAGTGCTTATATTCACATGGGTAACAAATTGGCAACTGTTGTTGGTTTTAACCAAATTGTTAATGAAGAATTAGGTATGAACGTAGCAATGCAAGTTACTGCTATGAACCCTATTGCTCTTAACGAAGCAGCTGTTTCGCAATCTGTAATTGACAGCGAAATGGCAGTATATATCGAAAAAACTAAACTTGAACTTGTTTCAAAAGATGTGGAAAACGCATTAAGACAAGCTGGTATTAACCCAAGTCTTGTTGACTCTGATGACCATATACATTCAAATATTGCAAAAGGCTGGTTAACTGAAGAAGAAGGCAATAAAGCTAAAGAAATTAAAGATACTGTTTCTGCAAAAGCAAGTGCTAGCTTACCTCAAGCTAAAATCGACAATATCGCTAAAGGTCGTTTACAAAAATTCTTTAAAGAAAATACTCTTTTAAATCAAGAATTTGTTCAATTCGGAAAAACATCTGTTGCTGATTATCTAAAACAACAAAGTGCAAATTTAACTGTTACAGATTACAAACGATTTGGACTAAACAACTAATTCGATATTTTAAGTTTTACTTAATATTAAAGTTAAAATACAAAAAGAAGAGGTGTATGAAAATACACCTCTTTTTATTATGTCATAATCTTATATTTTTTCCTCGTAAGTCATTAAATACTATGCTGTAAATGAAAATAAAAGCATGATTCCTCCCTCGGATTGTTGTTTGTGTTTTTAAGTTATTTTTATTATATTTGTATAAAAAAAAATGAAAAGAACTTCTGTTTTATTATTGTCATTATTGTTAATCCTGAACTTTACTAAGGCCCAAGAATCTCGTTTATTACGTTTTCCAAATATTCACAACGACAAAATAATATTTACTTATTGTAGCGATTTATATATTGTCAATAAATCAGGTGGATTGGCTCGAAAACTAACAGAAGATCAAGGTATGGAAATATTTGCTAAGTTTTCTCCCGATGGTAAAAATATAGCCTTCACTGGTCAATATGATGGTAATAGTGAAATTTATATTATGCCGGCAGAAGGCGGAAGCCCAAAACGACTTACATACACAGCAACTCTCTCACGCGATGATATTTCCGACAGAATGGGTCCAAATAATATTGTTATGACTTGGTCAAATGATGGAAAAAACATCATTTACCGTTCTCGTAAACAAAGTTTTAACGATTTCATTGGACAACTATTTTCAATAAATATTGATGGCGGTATTTCAGAAGAACTACCATTCATCGCCGGCTCTTGGTGCAGCTACTCCCCTGACGGAAAACAAATCGCCATGAATCAAGTATTTAGAGAATTTCGCACCTGGAAATATTATAAAGGAGGAATGGCCGACGACATTTGGATTTTTGACTTTGATTCAAAAAAATTCACAAATATCACAAACAATAATAATCAAGATATTTTCCCGATGTGGATTAATGAAAAAATTTATTATTGCTCCGACCGAGATAAAATAATGAACATTTTTTGTTATGACACAAAAACAAAAGAAACACATAAAGTAACAAATTTCGACAATTATGATGTAAAATTTCCATCTAAAGGAAATGATAATATCGTTTTTGAAAATGGCGGTTATATCTATGTTTTAGATACAAAAACAGAACAAATAGAAAAAATATCGATAATTATCCGTGATGATTTTGCAAAAGGAAGAAACAAACTAAAAGACGCTTCAGAAAACATTGAAGATGTTTGCATTGCAGCAGATGGCAGCAGAATAGCCATGACTGCAAGAGGCGATATTTTTACTCTGCCTGCAAAAGAAGGTATCACAAAAAATATCACACAAAGCTCAAACGCACACGACCGTTGTGTTCAATGGTCTCCTAACGGAAAATATCTGGCATACATTTCCGATATTGACGGCGAATTTGAAATTTACCTTAAGGACCATAGCAATAACTCAAAAGCTGAAAAAATCACAAATAATACTGGCTCTTATATTTTCGAAATCCAATGGTCGCCTGATAGCAAAAAAATTCTTTTCAACGATAAATTAATGCGACTCTCTATCGTAGATATTGAAACGAAAAAAGTTATCGAAATTGAAAAAAATAAAAATTGGGAAATAAGAGATTTTACATGGACTCCCGACAGTAAACATGTTTTCTATTCCCATCAAGACAATAACAAATTTTCAGTTATAATGGCGTATTCGTTGGAAGAAAATAAATGCTATCAAATTACAGACAACTGGTATTCGTCATACAATCCAAAAATAAGCTCTGACAACAAATATCTATTCTTTAATTCTGATAGAACTTTTAATCCAACTTATAGTAACATTGAATGGAATTATGCTTACAACAATATGTCAAATATCTATTTCATTCCACTTTCAAAAGACAGTAAAAATCCATTTGAATATACTGACGATGAAGTAAAATTTACTGACAGTGATAGCAGCAAAACAGAAGAATCTTCTAAAAATCATACTGATAAAAAGAAAGAGACTAGAATAGATTTTGAAAACATCTCAGAAAGAATTATTAATTTTCCAACGAATAGCAACAATAGTTACATAATTGCATGTATCGACAACAATGTTTATTATCACAAAAGCAATAAAATATTTATCTATGATTTAAAAACAAAAAAAGAAAGCGAGATTGGAGAAAGAATGCGAATAGATTTTTCTGCCGACAATAAACACGCTCTAATATCTTCTAATGATAATTATTATGTTGTTGATATTCCAAAATCAAAAATTACATTAAATGATGAAATAGATTTGTCAAATATGGAAGTGATTGTTGACAACAAAGCAGAATGGTCACAAATATACTTTGAAGCATGGCGACAAATGAGAGACTTCTTTTATGTAAAAAACATGCACGGCGTAGACTGGGAAAAAATGCGTGACAAATACGCAGAATTGTTGCCATATGCAAACTGCAAAGATGATGTTAATTATCTTATCGGAGAATTAATTGGAGAATTAAATGTAGGTCACGCATATATTGGTGGCGGTGATAAATATTCCATAGAAAAAATCTATACCGGACTTTTAGGTGCAAAATTTGAAAAAGATAAAGAATCTGGTTACTTCAAAATCATTGAAATATTAAAAGGTGCTAATTGGAACGAAGAATTACGCTCTCCATTAACAGAAGTTGGAATGAATATCGAAAAAAATGATTTTATTACAGCTATAAATGGGAAAAGCACAAAAGACGTTAATGATATTTATGAATTGTTGGTAAATACTGCAAATGAAGAAATAATAATTACTGTTTCTAAAAATTCAAATAACAAATCTCCAAGAGATATAATTGTAAAACCAATCGCAAGCGAAGATAAACTGTATTATTACAATTGGGTTCAAAATAATATCAAAAAAGTAAGCGAGGCAACGAATAACGAAGTAGGTTATATTCATATTCCTGATATGAGCGTTGACGGATTAAATGAATTTGCAAAATATTTTTATCCACAATTAGATAAAAAAGCATTAATAATTGATGATAGAGGAAATGGTGGTGGCAACGTTTCTCCAATGATACTGGAACGGTTGTCAAGAGAAATTACCCGCGCAAATATGAGCAGAAACCAAGAAAATCCAAGCCAAACTCCAACTAAAATGATATTGGGGCCAAAACTTCTGTTAATTAACAAATATTCTGCATCTGACGGTGACTTATTTCCTTACGGATTCAGAAGACACGGATTAGGAAAAATCATTGGAGAACGATCTTGGGGTGGAATTGTTGGTATTCGTGGCTCTTTGACTTTTGTTGATGGAACAAGTTTAAATAAACCAGAATTTACTTCCTTTGATGCCGATGGCAATGGATATATTATCGAAGGATACGGCGTAGAACCCGATATTAATATTTCGAACGACCCTTATCAAGAATACATCGGAAATGACCAACAACTAAATAAAGCTATTGAAGTCATTAAAGAAGAACTGAAAAATTATAAAGGATTACCAAATATTCCTAGCGACCCAATAAAAAATTAAACATTAACAGAATAACTCTCGGAATAAACATAAAAAATAATTACTTATGAAAAATCCATTTCCAAATGAAGTATACGAAAAAAGAAGCGAAGAAAGAGAAATTGACGTTCGTGGTAATTATTTTCGTGACCAAACAGCAATAATACACTCCACCGCTTTCCGCAGATTAAAACATAAAACCCAAGTATTTTTTGCTCCGGAAAATGACCATATTTGCACTCGCATAGAACACGTTTTACACGTTGCAACTATTGCAGCAACTATTTGCAAAGGACTTAATCAAAAAAACTCCGACAATTGGAATCTTGATGCCGATATGGCTTATGCAATCGGTTTAGGACACGACCTTGGACATACTCCTTTCGGTCATGCTGGAGAAAAAGCTCTCGATATTATTTTTGGCGGAAACAATACTTTTATTCACGAAATAAATTCTTATCGTCAAGTACAATATCTTGCAAATAGCGGAAGAGGACTAAATCTATGCTTCGGTGTAAAAGACGGCATAATTTGCCATAACGGAGAAAAAGATGAACAATCATTAAAACCTTGCCAAGTACAAAACAACCTCGACCAAATATTCACAAGAAATGTTATACCAAATTCTTACGAAGGTTGTATAACAAGATTCGCAGACAAAATAGCTTATCTAGGAAGAGATATTGAAGACGCTATTGTTGCAGGTTTTATTACAATGAAGGACATCCCAAAAGAAATAGCTGATAAAATCGGAATTAAAAACGGACAAATTATAAATGAACTTATTGTTGACATAATAGAAAACTCTAAATACTCCGATATAATTTCATTATCTGATGAAAAATTTGAACTACTCACAAAATTAAAAAAATTTAATTATCAATATATCTATAACCATAAAATTCTAAAAGAATACGATGACTTTTGCGAAAAAATTATAAAAAACCTTTTCGATCATCTTTCCGAAATATTTGATAAAAATTATTTTAATACAGAAAAATACCTAGAATCAAATATCGAACTAAACGTAAATTTCGGTAAGTATTTAATTGGAATGAAATCTTTTTATCTCGCAAACCTAACAAATTCAAGCCAAATTATTTCTGACTATATTTCCGGAATGACTGACTTCTTCGCTCTGGAATCAATAAAACAAATTACAATACCTAAACCAATCATATTCAAATGATTACACATCAAACAAATATTGATTTTTTCTTTCCTGAAAACTTAGATAACTACACAGATTTACTTAATAGAGGAATTGAGTATTGTCCTGAAAGTATCAGAAAAAAAATATTGATATGCTCCACAGAAATAATCCAAAATAATATTATTCATAATGAAAATATAAATAATAATTCTTATTTCTCAATAAATTTCCAAAGGATAAACCAAAAATTCTTATCCACTTACACACATTTGTTAAGTAAAAAATCAGCAATTACAATTCTTGAAAAAATTGATTTTATTAACAGTAAAACAATTGAAGAATTACAAACAATTTATCAATTAAATTTAATTAACCCGAGTTTGAATAATTCGGTAGGAAACGGACTTATAACCTGCAAACTAAAATCAAAAAACAATATTATTCACACAGAACTCAGCGAAATTGAGGAACAAAATATCAATAGTGTCTTTTTTAATATCGTTTTAATATTTAAATTATGAAAACAATAATCGAAAAAACAAATAAATCACCTGAAGTAATTGCAGATGAAGAAAAATCTCAGATTGAAATTAAGGGGGTAATAATTCCGGAAAACCCACACGATTTTTTTGATCTGCTAAATAATTATATTGACAATACATACTCTTTACATAATAAAATTGAATTGATTTTTAAATTGGATTATTTTAATACAAGCTCAGCAAAATTTTTATTTGATTTGCTAAAAAAAATTTCAATAAATAAAAATCTTACAATTTCTTGGTATTACGAAAAAGACGATGAAGATATTTATGATAGCGGAAAAGAATTTGAAAATTTAATTTCTGCAAAATTTAATTTTATTGAAATATGACAAATGAGCCATTAGCGGAACGACTTCGTCCAAAAAGTATAGAAGAATATGTAGGACAGGCACATATACTTGGAGAGAATGCACCCCTGCGGAAAATTATTGAATCAGGTTCAATACCATCAATGATTCTTTGGGGTCCTCCAGGAGTTGGAAAAACTACTATCGTAAATATCATTTCAAAAATGACAAATAGCAATTTCTTTACTTTAAGTGCTATTAGTAGTGGAGTTAAAGACGTTAGAGAAGTTATATCTAATGCAGAAAAACGCAATATTTTTTCCTCAGGCAGACCTGTCATTCTTTTCATTGATGAAATTCACCGTTTTAATAAGGCACAACAAGACTCATTGCTCCATGCTGTGGAAAAAGGAACAATACGACTTATTGGAGCTACAACCGAAAACCCTTCTTTTGAAGTCATCTCCCCGCTCCTTTCTCGCGTACAGGTTTATGTATTGAAATCACTTGACGAAAAAGAACTCGATATTTTAATTGATAGAGCAATTAAAAAAGACGAAATTTTAAAAGAAAAAAATATTGTAATAAAAGAGCGTGACGCCTTATATAGATTCTCTGGTGGTGACGCCAGAAAATTATATAACCTGATAGAAATTCTATGCAGTTCAGACAACGATATTGTTATTGACAATAAATTCGTTACCGATAAACTTCAAGAAAATATTGCCTTATACGATAAAGATGGAGAACAACATTACGATATTATTTCTGCATTTATAAAATCGGTTCGCGGTAGCGACCCCGATGCTGCAGTATATTGGTTGGCACGTATGTTAGATGGTGGCGAAGATATTAAATTTATTGCACGCCGGCTAATAATTTTAGCTTCAGAAGATATAGGGCTAGCAAATCCCAATGCATTACTAATTGCAAACGCCTGCTTTGATGCCGTTTCTAAAATCGGTATGCCGGAAGCAAGAATAATTTTATCTGAAGCTACAATATATTTAGCTTGCTCCGAAAAAAGCAATTCTGCTTATTTGGCTATAGACCAAGCACTTGAAACTACAAAAAACACAGGCAATCTTCCAGTTCCTCTTCATTTGAGAAACGCTCCTACACAACTAATGAAGAAATTAAACTATGGAACAGAATATCAATACCCACATAACTTTGAAAATAACTATATAACACAAGATTATTTGCCAGAAAAATTAAAGAATTTCTCTTTTTTTAAACCAGGAAATAATAACAAAGAACAATCATTAAAAAAATTTTTACAATTTATCAAAAAAACTTGATTTTGTCAATAATTTTTTATATATTGCACAATAAAAATTGTTAAATATGGAAAAACATTTTTCAAAAAAAAAATTTGTGAAAACATTGACAACAGAAACACCGAATTCATTTTTCCATTTTTCTCTTTCTTATTATTTAATAACACTTAATATAATCAATTGTTCTAATTTATCATAATTGTATGTTTATGAAGAGATATTTATTAATTTCCGTTACATTATTATTAACATATTTATTGAATGCCCAGACTTTTAACGTACCTTCTTCAGGTAATAACACTTGGACTACATGTAGCGGTACTCTATACGATTCCGGAGGAAGTGGATCAAATTACGCAACTTCTTCAAACGGTTACACAGTAATATATCCCGCAACTACCGGATTAGCAGTTTCTTTATCAGGATCATATAATTTAGAAAATGGTTGGGACAACGTTTATATCTTTGATGGTATCGGAACAGGTGGCACATTACTTGGTTCTTATTCTGGTTCAGGAACAATGGGTCCTATTACTTCATTTTCTGGTCCTATTACAGTTCAACTGACTAGTGACGGATCGGTAACTTATTCAGGATTTAGTTTTACGGTTTCATGCGCTACTCCTGCAACACCTCCCGACCCGGGAACCATTCATAATGTTCCTTCTTCAGGAAATGACAGTTGGTCAACATGCGATGGTCATTTATATGACGCTGGCGGAGCAAACGGAAATTATTTAAATTCTTCAAACGGATACACAGTACTTAATCCTACTACTACAGGCTCAAATGTAATCATTCAAGGAACTTTTTATGGGGAAGGATGTTGTGATTATTTATATATTTATGACGGAATTGGAACAGGAGGAACTCTTTTGGCAACTATTATGGGAAATGGTTCTTCTGCAATTAATGTTGGTCCTTTTACTGCAAGCAATGGTTCACTTACTGTTCGATTTACAAGCGATGGCTCGGTAGCACGTCCAGGTTTTGATTTAACTGTTACTTGCACAGATCCTCCAATAGCAGATTGCCCACCAGCAGATCCTACTGTTACAGCAAATTTAACAAATATTTGTTTGGGAAATTCAGCAAATCTTTCAGCAAATTCTACATCATTCGGAGTTAATCAATATTATTGGTACGATGT
>CAZBPT010000006.1:0-39372 GCA_964493875.1 uncultured Bacteroidales bacterium
TAATTCTTTTTTTTATAAAAAGCAAATAGTTATGAAAATTTATTATTGGGCAGATTCAACTCGCAAATGCAATTTTTCAATTTAAAAATTTTTAAAATAGATTAAATTCCTCCGTTAATAATTGCTTTTACTAATGGAATTTACTTTATTTGTCTGTTAGTTGTGGAAAAATTATTTTCTACCGATTTTATTTAAAAAACTTTTGCAAAAAGCCTTTATTATTGGCATTGCGTTTTCTTTTTTAATTGCAATAATTATGAAAACACATAATAAAATTGTGTTTAGTGATAGAATAATTATAATGTTTTCAATGAATTTTTCTATAACAAAATAATTTATCACATATAAAATACTTGCAATGAAAAAGTAGAAAAATATGTTTTTAATATCGTAAGGAATTTTATAGTATTTTTGACCCCAAAGATAAGAAAGCACACACATAACAACATAGCAGGTTAATGTAGCCCAAGCAGAGGCGACATAACCAAAATAAGGTATTAAAGTATAATTAAGAACAACAGTAATAATGGCACCAATGATAGTAATTATTGCTCCATATTTAGTTTTGTCATTTAATTTATACCACATCGAAAGATTAAAGAAAATACCGAGGAATAAATTTGCAATTAATAAAATCGGCACAATAGCAAGTCCTTCTCGAAATTCTTCTCCGATGAAATATTTAAAAATGTCCATATAATAAACTACAAACAAGAATATCGTCAGCCCAAAAATTATAAAATATTTTGTAACTTTTGCATATATTTCTCGTGCGTTATTTTCATTTTTATTTTGGAAAAAGAATGGTTCGGCAGCATAGCGAAACATTTGAATAAAAATAGCCATAAGCATAGCCATCTTATAATTTGCCGAATAAATTCCAACTTGTTCTTGTGCATATTGTAGTCCAGAAACGTTACTTAATAAATTTTTTATGAAAATTCTATCTACAACTTCATTAAACATTCCAGCAAATCCTGCAATTAAGAGTGGTATTGAATATACAAATATTTTTTTCAGCAGTTTAATATCAAAATTGAATTTTACTTTGAGGATGTCGGGAAGAAGAAGTAATACTGTGATAATATTTGATATTAAAAATGAAATGAAAATATAAGTAATACCTAAATCTTTATTGTAAATATATTCAATAAAAGGAAAGTTTTTTTCTGCAAGGTAAGGGCAAAGCAATAGGAAGAAAAGATTTAGTGCAATTGTTATTCCTATGTTTGTAAGTTTTATTGCTGCAAATTTTACGGCTTTATTCAATAGTCTTAATCTGGCAAAAGGTACGGATATAAATGCGTCTAATGCAACAATAAATGCGCATAAATAAATATATTCGTGGTGATTTGGATAGTCAATAAGATTTGCTATAGGATCGATGAAAGCAATAATTAAAACAATAAATAAAGTCCCAGTAACAAGTAAACTTGTAAGAATTGTAGAAAATGTTTTGTCTGAGTTTTCTTTATCTTTTGCAAAGCGGAAAAAACCGGTTTCCATTCCGTATGTCAGCAATATTAAAAAAAATGGTATGTAAGCTTGAAATTCGGAAAAAATCCCATATTCGCCTTTAAGAAATAACCGCGTATATAGTGGTGTAAGAAAATAATTTAATAATCTTCCAATTATTGTACTAGCTCCATAAATTGCTGTTTGTCCGGCTAATTGTTTTAAAGGATTTGACATTAAATTATTTTTTGTAAAGATAAGTTTTTTTTTGTTTTATTAATTATTTATGCTTTAATAAATCGACAAAAATTCAATATTTTTCTTAATCGTTAATAAGAAAATGTAACCTATTATGTAAATTTACTTCTGCCATTCCACCGTCAATGTCTAGATAAAGTAAGTTCATTTCCGGATAGAATTTTTTTATTCTCTTTTCAATTCCTTTTGCAACCACATGATTTGCAATACAGCCAAATGGTTGAACGCATACAACTTTATTTATTCCCCTACGAGCATAAGAAGCTACTTCGCCTGCAATTGACCAGCCTTCTCCAAATTGATTCGACAAATCTAAAATGTCAGACGCATATTCTGCTTTTTCAAAAATTGATTCATTGGCAATATAATAATTAAATTTTTCTAGTGCTTTTTCGTATTTTATTATACGTTCATTTAACTTTTTCCAAATAAATGGTGTAAATAATTTTTCAAGTAAGGAATTACGGCTTACAAGATTTTTATCATTTTCAGGAGAATTTACAAAATATTGAACAAAGAAATCAATAATTGGAGGAGTAACAACTTCCATATTTTTGGTTCTTAACCATTCTGTAATGTGAGCTTGTCCGTAATTGTTATACTTAACATATATTTCTCCAATTAATCCTATTTTTGAGTATTGTCTTTCTTGTACGTCTATTGAATTAAAATCTTCTACAGCTTTTTTGAAAAGAGGCAATAGTGATTTATGGTCTTTTTGTTCTACACATTTTATCCCCAAATTTACATAATGGTCAAAGAGTCGTTGTGTGTCTCCAGCATTTTGTTCTCTTACTATTAGTGAATTATACATTTGTTGGAGCCCATCAGCAAAAAGTAAGGCGTGCAGAATAATTGGTAATAATTTCACATATGGAAAATCAAATGCTTTTTGTTCATTTTGAAATACTTTTCCCGCACTAACCACAACGACAGGAATATTTGAAAAACCGGCATTTTGCATTCCCGCTTTTATTTGTGCCAAATAATTCGTTGCTCTACATTGACCTCCTGTTTGAGTAATGGCCACAACAATATTATCCAAATCGTATTTTCCAGATTTCAAAGCGTAAATTATGTCTCCCAGAACAAGAGTGGAAGGATAACAAACTTCATTATGTCCATATACCAAGCCCAATTCTGCTGTTTTCTTTGTGGTTTTAGGTAAGTTAACGAAGTTGTAACCTGCTAATGCAGCAATTGGAGGGATAAATGGCGAAACAAAATCTGCAAACCAAGGAGCCAAAATAGTTTTTTTGCGGTCTTCTTTTGTGAAAGGAATTCTTGAGCCACTATATGTTTTATGGTATTTTATTTCCTGTGGATAAGCGGCTTTTAATGATTCGATGAGAGAACGCAAACGTAGACGTATAGAGCCGGGACTTGCAATTTCGTCGATTCTTACTATTGTGTGATTCTTTGATGTATGTTTTAATATATCACCTGTTTCGTCCATAAAAAAGGAATCAGGTCCGCAGCCAAAAGAATTTAATTGTACCAATTGTACATTTGCCGGTAATTTTGCAACTTCCATACTTGCTTGAACAACACGATTAGGATATGACCATTGCGATACCATGTTCAATTTTTTAAATCCTTCGCTGTCGTATTGACGGAAAACATCATCGGTTAGTGCGATTACGCCAAGGTCTGACAAAATTTGTCCTACCTTTTGATTTATTAACGGGTCTGCATGGTATGGCCGTCCGGCAACAATAAAAACTAATTCTTTTTTCGAAATCGCTTTTTCCAATATTTTATTTTGCTCCGAAAACAAGGAATTTTTGAATTTTTCCCTTTCTGCCAAAGCTAATCGGAAAGCATTATCGAATGTTTTTTTATCTATTCCTAAAGTTTTGAAATATTTATATGTAGTAACTTGTAAGGCTTTTTTGTCTGAAAAATTTATTACTGGTTTATCAAAAGGAATACCGAATTTTTCTTCAGGATCCATTGAATTTCTGATAACATCAGGGTAGCCACTAACAACAGGGCAATTATAAGTATTATTGGTTGATTCAAATTCTTTTTCGTCCTTTGGAACAATAGGATAAAAAATTCTATCAACCTTTGCTTTGGACAATTCCACAATATGACCGTGAACAATTTTTGCAGGGAAACAAATATTATCCGACATTACAGTTCCTACTCCCTGTTGAAATAAAGAAAAGGTGGACTCCGGCGAAATCACAACTTCATAACCGCAATTTGTAAAAAGACTATGCCAGAAAGGAAAATTTTCAAACATATTCAACACCCGAGGTATCCCAATACGAATACGTTTTTTATCGTCTTTTTTACTTTCTGTGGCTCTGTCGAAAAGCAAACTGTTTTTTATATCAAATGCGTTATAACCTTTCTTCTTATTATCGGATTTTGAAAAAAATATTTTTTCGCATTTATTGCCAGCATAACAAATATTCCCATTTTTAAAAATGAATTGTAAAACGGAACATCTATTATTGCAACCTTTACAAAAAAGTTCTTTCTTTGTGATTTCTTCTAATAATGGTAGTTCCTTACTAATGCCATTGAAATTTGTAGTAAATTTTTCCTGTTGCCATTTTTTTTGTGCATAAAGAGCAGCACCCAATGCGCCCATTAATTCGGGCATATCGGTAGAACTTACTGTTTTTCCAGAAAGTAGTTCCAATGCTCTATAAACGGCATCGTTACGGAAAGTACCACCTTGCACAACAATATGGTCTCCAAGAATATTTAAATTAGATATTTTTAAAACTTTAAAGAGACAATTTTTTACAACAGAATATGCCAAACCTGCAGCAATATCACCCAAATGTGCATTTGTACGTAATGATTGCTTTACTTTTGAATTCATAAAAACGGTGCAGCGAGAACCCAAATCACTTGGTGCTGTTGCTTCACAAGCTAATTTTGTAAATTCTGAAAGAGAGAGATTCATTGTAGAAGCAAAATTTTGCAAAAATGAACCACAACCCGATGAACAAGCTTCGTTTAATTCAATATTTGAAATTACTCCTTTATTTGTAAAAATTGATTTGATATCCTGACCACCAATATCAAGAACAAAAGAGACTTCGGGGTCTACCGATTGTGCACCTGAAAGATGTGCCATAGTTTCTACTATACCGAAATCTAAATTTAATGCCGATTTTATTAATTCTTCGCCATAACCTGTTGATGCAGAAGCCAAAAAACGAAATTCTACGCCTTTCTCTTCTGCTTCGCTGAAAAATTTTGACATTCCTTCAAGGATCTTTTTTAACGGATTGCCTTCATTTGCTGAGTAATACGAAAAAACAATGTCTCCACTTTCGTCAATAATAATAATTTTACTTGTGGTAGAACCTGAATCAATTCCCAAAAAACAATTTATTGACTTTTTATCACCAAAATTATGTTTTTGTAATTTTTTTATTTTTCGTTGTTTCTTCCAATCTTCATATTCGTCAGCATTTGCAAATAATGGAGTCAAAGATTCTTCATCGTTTTCTGCTGTTTTATAAGAAAGTTCTTTTATAAGATTGTCAAAAGAATTTATTACAAAATCCTCTTTGGATAATAAGGCGGCACCTATTGCGGGAAAAAATTCGCTATTTTCAGGTAATATTAAATCGGAGTTGTTGATTTTTAATACATCAACAAAGGCATTACGTAAAGCTTCAATAAAAGTTAGTGGTCCTCCGATACAAACAATTTTTGGAATAATGTCGTGCCCGCGAGCCAAAGAAGTAACGCTTTGCAAAGCAACAGTATGAAAAATTGACATTGCAATATTAGCTACGGGAATATTTCGAGAAATTAAATTTTGTACGTCTGTTTTTGCAAAAACGCCACAGCGAGAAGCTACAGGATAAATTTTATCGTATTTTAGAGCTTCCTTTCCTAATTCGCTAGGAGAAAGTTTCATTAAATCGGCCATCTGGTCGATGAAAGCACCTGTACCACCGGCACAAGTTCCATTCATACGAATATCGGCTTGTTTGTTTTTAGTGAAAAAAACCATTTTGGCATCTTCGCCACCTAAATCTATTAAAGTGGTTGCTTCGGGAACAAAATGACGTATTGCTTCAATAGAAGCTACAACTTCCTGAAAAAAATCAATTTTAATTCGGTCAGCTATTCCCATTCCAGCAGAACCTGTTACTCCAATCGAAAAAGTAGCCCCTTTAAATTCTGCAGATATTTTTGTGATTTCTTCTACCAATAAGCTGTTGAAATCGGTTTTGTGCCTTCTGTATGTTTTATACAGAATATTGTTGTTAGAATCTAACAATACAATTTTTAATGTTGTTGAACCGACATCAATTCCTATTCGTATTTTTTTATTATCAGTCATAATATCAAAAAATCAAATTTCATCTTTTCGTACGATCTTCAATTTTTGTATTGCAAAAATAAGATATTTTTTAATATTGAAAAAATGTTTTTCTACGAACTCATAATAAGTCAAGTTAAAAATAATATCCTGAAAAGTTTATTTGTTAATGGTAATAATTTCAATATCAAAGATAACAGGAGCATAAGGAGGAATTTTCCCGCCGTCTCCGGCAACACCAAAGGCAAGGTGTGGTGGCAAAATAAGTCGAGCTTTTTCTCCCAGTTTCATCTTTTTTATTCCTTCATTTAAGCCTGTTTCTTCTTGATTTTTATCAATAATTAATTCTCGTGGTCCATTTACTGACGAAGAATATATTTTTTCTCCCGAGAGGAGACTTGTTGTGTAGTTAAATGATACTATATCGCCTGATTCAATTTTTTGATTATTTGTTGTATAATAAATTTGCCAATACAAACCGCTTTCCGACAAATTCATTTCCCATTCATGTCTTTTAATATATTTTTCAATAATATCTCTATTAAGATTCATGATATTTTTATTCCATTCTATTAAATCCTCTTTTTGAATGACAATTTCTTCGGGAGCTGTTGGTTTTTGTTTACAGCTTGAAGAAAATAGCAAAAAAGATAAAACAGAAAAAATAATTATTTTATTTATATTCATATTTTGATAATTGATCATAATAATTTTCGTGGATTATTTTTTCAAAATTGAAGATAGTATCTTCCAGACTTTCTTTACTTTCACCGCCCGAAGCATTTAAGTGTCCGCCACCATTAAAATGTTTATTACTAAAATCATTCACATCGAAATTTCCTTTTGAGCGAAAGCTTGCTTTAACAAAATTGTCACGTTCGATAAAAATGGCAGAGAAATAAATACCTTTTAGTGTCAGCGGGATATTAACGAAGCCTTCGGTATCACCAAATTTTTCTTTAAATCTTGCACGGTCTTCAGCAGTAATATAAATATAACCGGTTTTTAGTTTTTTTATCACAACCATTCTATGTGAAATTAAAAAACTTCTAAATTTTATTCTATTTAATGAATAAGTGTCGTATGTATTGCTGTAAATTAAGTCTTTATCGATTTTGAAAGTCAGCAATTCAGACACTACTCTAAAAGTATTTGGATTTGAAGAATTAAAAGCGAAGCAACCTGTATCTGTCATAATACCAGTACAGATACATGTGGCAGTATTTTTATCAAAAAGAGGAAATAACTTGCTATTTGAAATAACATCATAAACAAGTTCGGCAGTTGCTGAATATTTTTCATTAGAAAAGAGCAATTCATCTGAAAACTCAGGATCAGGGTGATGGTCAAAAATAATTTTTTTGGCGGGAGATTTTAAATAAGCATCTGTAAAAACTTTTAATCTACTTGGTGCATTAAAATCTACTCCAATAATTAAATCAATATCATTAAATGAGTTCTCATCAAAAGAGTTAATGTTTGTTTTATTTATTTCGATAATATTATCTGCTCCTGGCATCCATTTCAAAAAGTCGGGAATTTGAGGAGTAGTATACATTATTACTTTTTTTGAAAGTTTTGTTAAAATGTCATAAAATGCCAACATGGAACCGACATTATCTCCATCGGGATTTGCATGAGATATTAATAATATATTTTCGGCTTTGTTAATTTCTTCTTCGAGAATAGGAATCTTGTCTAAAAATGCTTTTACCATTGTACAAAATTAATCGATTTATCATTAAAATAAAAAAATAATTTGTATTCTATAAAACAGGGATTTGCGAAAAACAATGTTTTTCGAAACTTATTTTTTAGGCGAGTTCCAAATCTATTTGCTTTCTTTCCAAATTAACTTGTACTACTCGAACAGAAATTTCATCTCCCAGTTGGTAAGTTTTATTATTATGTTTTCCTACTAGTCGGTAATTTTCTCCCTCGAAGAAATAATTGTCGTCTTTTATACTGCTAATATGAATTAATCCTTCACAAGCATTTTCCGAGATTTCTGCAAATAATCCAAATTCGGTAACCCCAGTGATAATAGCTTTAAATACTACTCCCAATTTATTCTTCATAAATTCTACCTGTTTGTATTTTATTGAAGCTCTTTCTGCTTGAGTAGCTTGTAATTCCATATAAGAACAATGTTTGCAATCTTCTTTTAAATTATCCGAATTTATTTTTTGATTTTTTAAATATGAATACAATAGACGATGAACCATAACATCAGGGTATCGCCTTATTGGTGAAGTGAAATGTGTATAATAATCGAAAGCCAAACCATAATGACCAATATTGTCGGTACTGTAAACAGCTTTTGCCATTGCTCTTATTGCCAAACTCTCTATCATATTTGATTCAGCACTGCCATTGACACTTGAAATTAACGAATTCATCGATTTTGCCAATTTTATTCTCGAAGAAGTATCAATTTTATGACCATATTTTTTGATGAAATTACTGAAAACTTCTAATTTCTGTTCATTTGGTTCTGCGTGAATTCGATATACAAAAGGTTTCTTTTGTTTTCCAATATGTTCTGCAACAATACGATTTGCCAGCAGCATAAATTCTTCTATCAATATGTTTGAATCTTTTGTTTCTTTGAAATAAACATTTATTGGACAAGCGTTTTCATCCAAAATAAATTTCACTTCAAAATGCTCAAAATTAAAAGCTCCTTTGCGGAAACGTTCCGTTCTGATTTTTTTTGCTAAAAAATTCAACTTTAATAATTCTTCTGAAAGACAACCTCTTTTTTTCTCGATTATCTCTTGTGCTTCTTCATAAGAAAAACGTTTGTCTGACTTTATTATGGTTTTATCAATATCATAATTAATTACTTTGGCATTATTGTCTAATTCGACAATTACCGAAAAACAATATTTTTCTTCTCCTGGACGTAATGAACATAATCCGTTGGATAATATTTCCGGAAGCATTGGAACAACCCTGTCGACAAGATATACAGAAGTAGCACGATTATATGCTTCTTTGTCCAATTCTGTTCCTTTAACAAGAAAATGAGATACATCGGCGATATGGATACCAATTCTGTAATTGCCATTTTCTAAAAATTCAAAAGAAATAGCATCATCAAAATCTTTGGCATCTGCAGGGTCTATTGTGAAAGTAGTAACGTTGCGAAAATCCTTTCGCTTTGCGTTTTCTTCTTCAGTCATAACCGAAGGAATGTTGTTGGCTTCATTTTCGATGAAATCTGGGAATGAACTTGGAAGCCCAAATTCTGCCAAAATTGCGTGCATTTCTACATTGTTATTTCCCGAAGCACCCAAAACTTCTTTCACAAAACCAACTGGACTTTTATCTCTTTTATTCCAACGAAGAATCTCAACAATAACTTTATCTTTGTCTTTAGCGTTATTTAACTTTTCTTTTGGAACAAAAATATCGTATATCATTTTAGGATTGTTTGCCGTGAAAAATCCATTACCATTATATAGATTAATTTTCCCAACAAATTCCTTTTTTGCTCTTTCTTTTATTTCAACAACTTCTCCTTCTACGCGGGACTTTCCTTTTTTCGAAACAATACGAACTGATACTTTGTCGCCGTGCATTGCAGATTTTAGATTGAAAAAAGAAATAAAAATATCTTCATTCAATACAGTGTTTGTCAAATAAGCATTTTTGCTTTTATTTATATCAATAATTCCTTCTATGAGTTCAACTCCTAAATTATAGACATATTTTTCTCTTGAAACTTCCTTTGTAAAACTTTCTTCAACTAGAATCCTTAAAACATTTAACACATAAGTTCTTTCTTCTTTTTTTGTTATCCCCAGCGATGCCGATATTTGTTTATAATTAAATGTTTGGGTTTTATTAGATTCGAAAATTTCTTTTATTTTTTTCTTAAGACTCTCTTTGTCAACTTCTCCCTTTTTTGTCTTTTTGTTTGATTTCATTTTGATTGATTTTAAATTGTAGAATGAAATTAATGAACTTGTTAATTCCAATGTTTATATAACAAAAATTTGTCGTTTTTAATATTTTTTAAATAATTTTGTTTCTTTTTTTCTGTTTTTTTTAATAGCTTTGTAATTTATTTTTAAAATCACATTTCAATTCTTTGATATGAAAAAAATACTACTGCAAATCGTTATTATTATCTCTATAACAATGATTCCTGCTTTCCTATATTCACAAGAGCCGTCTTTCAAAATTGCGGTTTTAAAATATAGTGGCGGGGGAGATTGGTATGCAAATCCTACTTCATTGCCAAACTTAATTAAATTTTGCAACAGCAATCTTGGAACAAATATAGATCCTGTGCCTGCATTTGTTGAACCAAGTAGCAACGAGTTATTTAATTATCCTTATATTCATACAACAGGACATGGAAATATTGTTTTTAACGATTTTGAAATATTGAATATGCGAAATTATCTTCTCGCCGGCGGTTTCTGGCATATAGATGATAATTACGGTATTGACCAATACATAAGAGAAATTTTAAAAAAAATATTTCCCGATTTAGAACTTGTGGAACTTCCATTTTCGCATCCTATATATCATCAAAAATATGAATTTATTAACGGCTTGCCCAAAATCCACGAACATGACAATAAATCGCCACAAGGTTTTGGTATAATTTATGAAAACAGATTAGTAGTATTTTATTCATATGAAACAGATCTTGGTGACGGCTGGGAAGACGAGGAAGTTCATAACGATTCTTATGAAAAACGGCAGGAAGCACTCAAAATGGGCGCAAATATTATACAGTATATACTTGAAAATTAATATATTATGAAATACAACGAACTTGTTGCAAATATTAAAAGAAAAAAATCTTTTCTTTGTGTTGGTCTCGATCCTGACATTGAAAAATTACCGCTAAATTTTCTATCAGAAAAAAATCCAATTTTTGATTTTAATAAAAAAATTATTGACGCAACTGCAGAATACACTATAGCATACAAACCAAATACTGCTTTTTATGAATGTTTAGGCATTCCAGGTTGGATTGCCCTTATGGAAACAGTAGAATATATAAAAAAGAATTATCCTGATATTTTTATCATTGCCGATGCAAAACGTGGGGATATTGGAAATACATCAAAAATGTATGCCAAAACTTTCTTTGAATCAATGAATTGCCACGCCGTTACTGTTGCTCCTTATATGGGAAAAGATTCTGTTTCGCCTTTTCTTTCTTATGAAGAAAAATGGGTAATTCTTCTCGCTCTCACAAGTAACGAAGGAGCAAAAGATTTTCAATATTTATCTTCTGATAATGAATATCTCTTTGAAAAGGTTGTGAAAAAATCTCAAGAATGGGCTAGTGAAAATAATTTAATGTATGTGGTTGGAGCAACGCAAGGCGAAATGATAAAAAATATCCGTAAAATTGCTGCAAATCATTTTTTGTTAATCCCCGGAGTAGGAGCACAAGGAGGAAGTCTTAACGATGTTGCTAAATATGGACTTAATAGTAATTGCGGTATAATTGTAAATTCTTCTCGCGGAATTATTTTTGCCGACAAAACAGCAGCATTTGATAAAATTGCAGGAAAAACAGCAGCAGAAATTCAAAATGAAATGTCTTTCCTATTAGAAAAATTTTTATAATATCTACTTTTCCCTAATTCCTTCGTTATAATTAATTATTAATTAAAATTATAATAAAATGAAAAAAGTATCAATAATTTTGTTAATGTTATTATCATCTTCTTTATTTTGCCAAAAAATCATTATTCCGACAGGAAAATATGAAGAAGTAAATAAATTTTTAAAATCTACAACTTATGTAGTAGCAGAATCTAATTTTTCGTGTTATTCTATGACAATGAAAAGTATTATAAATGATTACTGGAAAATTACTCCGATAAAAATCATCACACCAAAAGAATTTGAAACGCTGAAAAAAGATGAAAATAATTCATTTTTGATGTTGAACAAAGTATATTTTGAACAAGATAAAACTAAAACACTTTTCGATTTTTTGTGTTTAACTATTGGCGGAAATTATTCTTCTGTCGATAAAATGCCTACTTTATGTGCAATTCCTCTATGCTTTACGGATTCTGATGACGAAGATTATTGTTACAAACTAGGCCTTATGCTTCATTTTATTCAAAAACATATTGAAATTTGTAAAAATGATCCAAATATAAATTCTGATAAAATCCTTTCTCTTTATAAACGGAATATTAATGAATTACGAAATAAAACTCTTTATGTTGTAAAAGATGAAATAGAACACGATCTTCGAAATAATAGTAATTTTTCAAATTATTACAAATACAATTTTCAATATTGTACAAGCGATAATATTGAAAATCTGATAAAAAATAAAGACAAAAATGCAGTTATTATTCATCGCATTGGGAATAAAGGATCAGATGAATTAGCATATTCTGTTACAATTTTGATAGATACAAAAAATGCAGAGATTTATTATTACGATATAGATAAATTACGCAGAAAAGATAATGTTCTTCTTCAAAGTAGCGACCTCGAAAAGATAAATAAGGCAATAAAATAATTTTTTGATATTTAAAGCCTTGCACTCATAAAAAACTAAAATTCTCAAAGTTTCCGATGAGAATTTTTAGTGTTTCTTGTATGATAGATTTCTTTTATGCTTTTTTGTTTAGCTTTGGCTTATATAAGCTTTCAGCAGTCAGATATCTTGTAGATCTAACTTATCTTTAATCTACTTTGATTTCGCGTTTTCTTAATTTTCTTCTTTTAGAACGTTTTATCAATAATACTAAAACTAAAATTGAAATTGCCAAGAAAAGGAAGAAAGGCCAAATTTTTAGACAGAATAGAAGAAATGAGAGTAATCCGTCCCAACCGTCAGCAAAATTATCGGCAAGTTTTGTTGTGTAATTATTAAAATCGGTTATCTCTTTATAAATATCAATATTTATAGTACTGTAAGCAATACTATTTGAAAGTGAATTATAGCGAGCTTCAAGAGATTCTGTTTCTTCTCTAATAACATCCAATTTTTCTTGAATTTCAATTATTTCAGAGATTGTATTTGCTTTTTCGAGAAGTGCCAAATAGCGTTTTTCTGTTTCTTTCTTCGATTGTAATCTTGCTTCTACATCAACAAAATTTTCTGTTACATCAACAACATTAATTTCTTTTGTATCAAAGTCTTCTACTGTAGATGAAAGAGAATCGATAAAAGCATCAAATTTTTCACTCGGAATTCTTACGGTTATTCTTTTATGAATAGAATTTGTAAATTTTTCTTCATTTTCATTTGAAATATAACCGTTATTTTTTCGCAATTGCCTTTTAATGAAAGCAGTTGTTTGTGATATGTCATCAGTTTCAAATGAAAGACTTCCTTCTTTTATTAATTTTCTATCTGATAAAACCTTTTTTTCTGAGCTTGCATCTGGAGAAACACTAGTTTCTTCTTGCATTTCAGCTTCGCTTGTAACGTAATCAATACTTTTATCGCTACTTGCTGCAATTCCTTCACTTTTTTGTTTGCTGGAACAAGAAAACAAAAACAGAGATACTACGAGGAAAAATAAATATAAAGTTTTAATTTTCATAATATTATTTTAATGTATTTAAAAAATTTAAATATTCTGTTTTTGTAGAAGAATGCGTAAATACAGAGGATAAATGTGGTAAATTTTGGCGGTCGATAACTTTTACGGCAAGGTATTTAACACATTCCAATTTTTCGCTTTCAAAAGTGAAAAGATCTGCAAGTTGTTTTACTTGATTTGCTAAGAAATAAGGGTGAAAATCGGTTACAGATTTTAAAATTTGCATTTTGTTGAATGAATCTTCATCAATAGTTCTAATAATTTCATTTAATTCTTGCTGACTAATTGGAATAGGCTCTTCAATAACTGGTAACGGTGAAATGGGTTCATTTCCCTGATTGTGATGAATTATGTGGGGGTTATGAGGAGAATTGCTATTATTTATTGGTAACATAACAGAACTTTCGTCAGGAGAATTACGGAAAATTAAATTATTTCTTTCATCCATTGAAACGTATATTCTTGTTCCGTCTTGTACAAAAACCCTATCCTGTGTTATTCTCATTGAATTTCTAAAAAAATACTCAACTGTAACATAATACTCACCAGGATACAAATTAAGCAACAAAAGATTATTTACATCTCTTTCTTCAACATATTGATTGCCATCAATTTTTATCGTTTTGATAACTTTTCCTCTGGAATTATTAAAAGTAAAATGTAAGCTTCCAGAATATACTGTTCTTGGTTGTGCATCAGCGATGTTAGATATTGTAAAAAATACCAATACTGCAAATAAAATGACTATCTTCTTCATAATTTTTTTTACAAAGTTAAAAAAAAAAATTATATTTGTATGATAAATTTAATAATCATGAAAAAATATTTATTTCCATTTTTCTTATTATCAATGATGATAATCGTTGCAACAGGTTGTTGTAATGTAAAACAACAAACAGCAGAAACTGCAACAGCAAAAATCGAAATTGACAGTTTGTTCCCAAGTGAACAATTATTGAATTCAGTTGCATGGTTTCAACTTTCTCCTGAATTTAAAGCTTGTTGTTATCAGGCATTTAACGTTGCAGAATATTCTCTTAAAGAAAATTTAAAAGAACTTACTCCAGGAAAAAAAGCTGCTGTTGTTTTTGATTTAGATGAAACTTTACTTGATAATAGTAAATATGAAGCAGATTTGATAATTAACAATAAAACATGGAATCAAGAAACATGGACTGAATGGGTTAAAACCGAAAAGACAGAAGCTGTTCCCGGTGCAATAGATTTCATAAAATTTATTTTGGAAAATAAGGCAGAAGTTTTTTATATTTCAAACCGACTGGATTCTGCAGAATTGGAGCCTACAATTCGTAATATGATCGCATTAGGTTTTCCTGAAGTAGACAAATCTCATTTTTATTTTAAAACCAACGGTTCAGATAAAAAAAGTCGTCGTGATTCATTAACAAACAATAATTACGAAATTGTGATGCTTGTAGGTGATAATTTATCAGACTTTGCAGATGTTTTTTCTAAAAAAATGAGAGATAAAGACAATATCAACATTCTATTAGACGGCTTAGAACAAAATAAAAAATTATTTGGTAAAAAATTTATAATAATACCTAATCCTATGTATGGAGATTGGGAAGAAACCATTGGTAGAACAAGTAATCAAAAAAGAGAAAATATCTTTGGTTGGAATTAAAAATAAAATAAAATAAAAATTTAAACAATTAAAAACAAAAGTTATGAAAAGTTTTTTTAAATATGTATTGGCAACTATTGTTGGGTTATTACTTACGTGCGTACTTTCTAGTTTAATATGTTTTTTCTTTTTTGCAGCAATTATTAGTAGTCTTCAAACAGAACCTACTACCATAGATGAAAACACAATTTTGAAAATTACGTTGACAGAAGAAATTCCCGATAAAATTACAAACGAATTAAGTTATTTTGATTTTCAAAATTTCAGAACAAAAGAAATTCTTGGATTAAACGATATTTTGAAAGATATTGATAAAGCAAAAAATGATGATAAGATAAAAGGGATTTACCTTGAATTAAGTAATATCAATGCAGGATTATCTACAATTGAAGAAATAAGAAATAAATTAATAGATTTTAAAAAATCAGGAAAATTTATTCTTGCTTATTCTAGCGGTTATTCTCAAACTGCATACTATTTGGCTAGTGTTTCAGATAAGATTTTCTTAAATCCACAAGGTGCTGTTGAATGGAAAGGGTTAAACATGCAGGTAATGTTTTATTCTGGTCTTCTTGAAAAACTGGGTGTTGAAATGCAAATTTTCCGCCATGGTCAATATAAGTCGGCTATAGAACCTTTTATTAACAAAGAAATGAGTGAAGCCAACGAAAAACAATCAATCACTTTAATCCAAAGTATTTGGGATGACATTTGCACTAAAGTTTCTTCCTCTCGCGGAATTAGCGTTGAAAAATTAAATACTATTGCTGATAATTTATCAGCCTTAAAAGCCGAATCTGCAATGGATGATAAAGTTGTTGACGGATTAAAATATTATGATGAAATTATTGATGAACTTAAAACATTATCAGGAAATACCGATGATGAAGAAGATATGTTTGTTACCTTGGGAAAATATCATAAATCTGCATCTTTTAGTAAAAAAATAAATGTAAGCGAAAAAACTTCTGAAGATAAAATTGCAGTTGTATTTGCCGAAGGCGAAATTGTTGATGGCGAAGAATCTAACAACAACATCGCCGGTGACGATTTTGCTGCCATTTTCAGAAAAGTTCGTGAAGATAAAGACATTAAAGCTGTAGTTTTAAGAGTAAATTCTCCCGGTGGTTCAGGATTGGCATCAGAAATTATTTGGAGAGAAGTTAAACTTACAAAAGATGTTAAACCTGTAGTTGTTTCAATGGGAAATTATGCAGCTTCTGGTGGATACTATATCTCTTGCCCTGCAAATTATATTTATGCTCAAGCTAATACAATCACAGGTTCTATTGGTGTTTTCGGTACAATGCCTAACATAAAAACTCTTGCTGAAGATAAAATCGGTATAACTGTTGACGGAGTAAAAACAAACGAACATTCTGATTTTGGAAATATTTTCCGTCCAGTAAATGATGGCGAAAGAGCTTTCATTCAAAATAATGTAGAAGAATTTTACGAAACTTTTATCTCTCGTGTATCCGAAGGAAGAAATATCGATAAAGCTCAAGTTGACAGCATAGGACAAGGACGCGTTTGGAGCGGTGTTAATGCCTTGGAAATTAATCTTATTGACTCTATAGGAGGTTTGAACGATGCTTTGAAAAAAGCTGTTGAACTTGCAAAAATAAAAGACGATAACTATATTTTGAAAGAATATCCTTCAAAAAAATCTATTTTCGAAGATTTTATGGTAGGTTTGGAAATGAAAGTTTCTGAAAATAAAATTAAAGAATTAATCGGTGACGAAAACTATTTCAATTATAAAACTATTGAAAGAATGAAAAATTCTATAGGAATTCAAAGTCGATTGGAATACGATATAATATTAAAATAAGTGTTTTTATTAATTTGAAAAAGCAGAAGAAATTCTGCTTTTTTTTGTTTATTTTAGGGTAAATATTTAATATTATATACTTTATTATTTAACACTATTGAACAGAATAACATTTGCTCTTTTGTTTGAAAACTTGGAGTATATCTGTCAGAGTAGAATTTGTCTTTCAGGATTAATTTGCCGGAAATGTCATAAAAAGAGATACTTACCTCTTCGGTATTTCCACTTGGTAAAAAAATTGTTTTCCCTGATTGATAAATTTTTATGACATTATTGACCTCATTAACGGAGCCGAGATTCAAATCAACGTAAAAAGTATAACTAAGTGGGCAGCCCACAGAATCAAGAATGCTACATGTATAAGTATAAAAATTAGGTTCGATATCCCAATTTGGGTGGCACCAAGTTTGAGGAGATGTAGGATCGTCAAATTCTTCGCTGTGATTCCAGTTGTAACTCATATATGGAAGAATATACCCAGGATTATAATTTGTAATGTCAATAAGAACACTATCGCCTTCGTCCAAATAATATACAATATCTCCCAAAAGCATGGCACTAAAAATTGAAAAACGAATATTAATACTATCTTTTGCATAACTTCCTTCTGAATCTGTAACCGTTAAAATAAACTTATGCCAATCTTCCGAAAATGGGTTTGTTCTGATTTCTTCTGTAAATGTAGGATTTTGAATTGTTGTGTCGTCTAAATAATCTCCTGCACAAAAATATGTATTCGAAAAATCGTAAGGTCTGAAACATTCCATTGTCCAAGAATAAGTATAAGGTTCTATACCTCCCGATACGGTTAAATGTGAAGCCAATTCGACACCGTTTTCAATATTTGAGCCACAAAATGTTGTATCATTCCCGATACTGACTGTTATTTGTGCGTAATTATTTAATGTTATAGAAAAAACTATACTGAGTAAAAATATTTTTATTATTATTTTTTTCATGATCAAAAATTTAATATTACAATTAAAAAAATTATAAGAATTTTGTTGTTTACTTGTTTCTAAAGAAACTTTTTTAATACAAAATATTTTATTGCTTTTTTGCGATTTACAATCGCAAAAGTCAGGGGAACTTATATTTCCCCCAAAAGCAAATATCGTTATATATCAGAATATTAAAATTATTCATATCAAAATCTTTGTGTAATATAACATCTTTTTTATAAAAAACAATTTTTTATTTTTTTTTCTTAAAGTTGTATTTTTTATTTGAACTTTGGAATATTTTAACTTGTATTTTCTGTTTTTTATCTTGGATTTTCATTCATTTAGATAGAATAATAAAAAATGCTTTTTTTCGTTTTATTGAAAAGAAAAAGATCAATGAGTGACGAAAAAATACTTTTTAAACATAAAGTCCCAATTCAAATTAGATTTAGTGATATTGATGCTGTAAACCACGTTAATAATTCAATAATTTCTCAGTATTATGATGTTGGAAGAATACAATATTTTGAAGCAGTTTTAGGAATAAATTTTAAATGGGCTGATGTTTTAGCTGTTGTCGTATATACCGAAAATAATTTTTATTCTTCAATAAATCAAGATGATAATATTTATGTTGAAACTAAATTAATTCGATTTGGAAATAAGAGTATGGAAATGTTTCAACAGATTGTGGAAGAACAAACCGGAAAAGTAAA
Organism: uncultured Bacteroidales bacterium; assembly: GCA_964493875.1. GTDB lineage: Bacteria > Bacteroidota > Bacteroidia > Bacteroidales > ML635J-15 > Bact-19. Next base: position 18,703 of record CAZBPT010000006.1, read on the forward strand.
ATCTACCTGTAAAACTATTTTAGCAGGGTATGACAAAGAAAATCATTGTTCGGCAATGATTCCGAATGACATTAAAGAAAAATTTTTGAATTTTGAAAATAATCAAAATTAATTGAAATATATATAAAAATTGAATAATTTTGTAATAGTGAAAAAAGTATTATCTGTAATATTTTTCATATTATTATCTTATGCTCTGAATGCTACGCATAATAGGGCAGGGGAAATCACGTACCGTCAGTTGTCAGGATTAACTTTTCAGGTAACCATTACAACATATACGGCAACCGGTCCCGGTCCTTGTGCCGACCGTCCCGAATTGGATATTTACTGGGGCGACAATACTCAGAGCACACTGCCACGTGTTGAAGAAACAGAACTTCCCGACTATTACAAAAAAAATGTTTATAAAGGTGTTCATACATATCCTGGTCCAGGTTTATATTCTCTTGTTGTTGAAGATCCTAACAGAAACTACGGCGTTGATAATATCCCAAATTCCGTGAATACTGTTTTCTGTATTTCTACTACTATGTATATAAATCCTGCTGTTGGCACAAATAATACTCCAATATTAACACGAGAACCTCTCGACAAGGCATCTGTAGGACATTTGTTTGTGCATAACCCTGGTGCTTATGACCCCGATGGAGACAGTATTGCTTATCGTCTCACTCGTTGCCGCTCCGACAATGGTCAGGAAATATCAGGTTATTCTTATCCTCCCGCAACAGATACTCTTTATATCGACCCAATTACAGGTGATTTTGTATGGAGATGTCCAACTACTGTGGGAGTTTATAATGTCGCTATGATTATTGAAGAATGGCGAAATGGAGTAAAGATTGACGAAATTATCCGTGATATGCAAATACAGGTTTATGAAGGAAATATTAATAATCCACCTGTAATTGAAGCAAAAGATTATATTTGCGTAGTTGCAGGAGATAGTATCTGTGATACTATTATTGCAAGAGACGTTGATAATAACACAATTACATTAACAGCTACAGGAGATCCCATTTCTTCTGATTTTGATTCTTGGTTTCAGCAATTGAACGGTTCTCCGGGAGAAAAAAAAGGTGTCTTTCAGTGGAATACAAATTGTTCAAATATTAGGAAACAAACATATAGCGTAGTTTTTAAAGCAGTTGACAATAATTCTTCTGTTCCTCTCGCAAATATGAAAACGCTATTGATAAAAGTTATTGGTCCACAAGTGGAAAATCTTAACTGTTACTCAACGAGCAATCATATTTCTTTGTCTTGGGATGCAAACGTTTGTAATAATGCTGTTGGTTACAATATATATCGAAAAATAAATTCTACTCATTTTCAACATGATAGTTGTGAAACTGGAATTCCTGTCGGCTTGGGATATGAAAAAATTGCTTATGTTGATTCTTGGAGTACTAACACTTATACCGATTACGATGTTTTACAAGGATTGGAATATTGTTATAGAATTTGTGCCGTTTGGGAAGACAATACAGCTTTATTGGAAGGTTATGCTTCTGATGAAATATGCTGTTCATTAAAAAGAGGTATTCCAACAATTACAAATGTTAGCGTTGAAGAAACAGACGAAAATATCGGAAAAATTTATATAGCTTGGGCAAAACCCAAGTCTTCCGAAATTGACGAAAATGCAAACGGTCCGTATCAATATATTCTTTATCGCTCGATAGGTTTATGGGGAGAAAATCCTGTTCAGGTACATGTTTTTAATGATATCAATGATACTATTTTTTATGATACTTTATTAAATACAACTGCAAATTCTTATTCATATCTTGTGGAATTTTATAACAATGAAGAAGGAAACAGATTTCTTATTGGAACACCTTCGGTGGCTTCTTCTGTATTCCTTGATATTACTTCAATTCAATCAAATAATAAATTGAGTTTTGAGAAAAATGTTCCTTGGATAAATGACACCTATGTTTTCTATTCATATAATTCACAAACATCTTTGTACGATTCTATTGGCTATATTAACAACGAAGATTATTTTCTTGATAATAAAGTATTTCATAATACTGAAAATTGCTATTATATAAAGTCTGTTGGAAGTTATTCTGTTGATAGTATTATTAATCCGATTATAAATTATTCACAAAAAAAATGTATTGTTTATGTTGATACATTTCCTCCTTGTCCTCCAATTCTGTTTGTTCAAAGCCTTTGTGATTCTTCAAGGAACAATGTTCATTGGATGAAAAACGATACTTGTAACGATGGAATAATTTCTTATGAATTATACTATAAACCAACCTATGATTCTGAATTTATTAAAATATATGAAGGAAACGACACTGTGTTCTCTCATCATTTGAGTAATTCTTTAGCTGCTTGTTATTATGTTGTGGCAATAGATGAAAATGGAAATCGTAGCAATAATTCAACAATGGTTTGTATCGACAATTGTTCATCGTATAAATTGCCAAATGTATTCACACCAAACGGCGATGGAGTAAATGATTTTTTTGAACCATTAAAACCATATTACTCTGTTGATAAAGTTGATATGAAAATATACAACCGATGGGGACAGTTAATTTTTGAAACATCTGACCCTGACATTGAATGGAATGGAAGATATATGCAAAACAATAAACCAGTTGCTGATGGAGTATATTATTATATTTGTGATGTTTATGAACAACGACTTACTGGTTTGGAAATAAGGCATCTAACAGGATTTGTTCACGTGTTTTCTTCAACAGATTATAATATTATTACAAAATGAAAAAATTCTTTACGATAATATTATTTGTTTTGCTTTTTTCTGTGATTGGTTTTTCTCAGAATGACAATAAATATTTTCATGGACTAAATTATTTTGAAAATAATCAACCCGATTCTGCTTTGCTAGTTTTAAATGATAATAATGATGAAGAATCTATCATATTAATGTCGAAAATCTTTATTAAAAAAAATGACATTAATTCTGCAATAAAAATTTTAACAGAAGCCATAAATAATAATCCTTCAAAAAATATAATTTTTGAAATGGCAAAAATTTATGCCGGAATGGAATTTGAAGATGAGGCAATTTTTTATTTAAGTCGCTATTTTGAAAATAATCAATTTCCATTATACTATTCTCAAATAATTCAGATAAATGAGTTTCAAAAAATAGAATATAGCTCTGCTTGGTTAAATTTTTGGAAGACAAACAATTATAATAACAACTATGCAGTTTTTGAAGAAGTTGTGCAATTACAGTCAAGTAAGAAATACGATGAGGCAATATCAGTATTAAATAATATCCCAGACAATTCCTATTCTTTTCTTAAAAATTATTATTTGGCAGAATCTTATTATAATTTAAATGATTATAAATCAGCAAATTATTATATTTCTTTATCGGCATCACAGAATAAAAAATATAATGAAATTTTAAAATTAAAATATAACGTTGAAAGAGAAAATAAGAAATATAGTCAGGCATTAGCAACAATTACATTATTACAGACGCAACGCAATAATGACAGAAAAGTGATATTTGATAAGGCTGAGATATATTATTTAATGGAAGAAAAAGAAAAGGCTGCAAATCTGATTTCTGATTATTTAAAATATTTTCCAAAAGATGATTCTGCATTATTGTTAAAATCAAAAATTGATATTTCTTTAAATAGGAGAGACGATGCTTTATTATCATTAAATAAAATAATACTTGCCGACAAAACCATGAACGAAGAAGCCCGTTTATTAAGAGCGGATGTTTTTTTCGATTACGGCCTTTGGGAATCGGCACAAAAGGATTATTCTATGTTGTTGGACATTAATCCTCGCGATGGTGAAATATATTATAAATATGGAATTTCTTGCTTGAAAATGGAGATGACAGATAAAGCATGCCATAATCTAAAAAAAGCTGTTCAGTTGCGATATAAAAAAGCACAAAAAGAATATTATAAAAATTGTGAGTAGTTTTTTATTCTTCACTTGATATTCCGAAGTTCCAAAAATCTATTTCTCTTTTAATTGTTTTTCTTTCTTCGGCTTTTGTTCGGATAATATTTCGTGCTTCATTGGCAAAAATGCTACTAGGATAATCGGAAATCAACTTAAATAATGCGTCATCGGCTTCGGTGAAATTTTTCAAGTTATTTTGAATGATGGCATATCTAAAAAGTGCATTATCTGCAAGAATATCATAGTAATAATCTGTGAAAATCTTTTTGTATAAATTTAAAGCCTCTGCGTGCATGCCTTGTTCTTCAAAAATAAATGCTTTTCTGTATAAGGCATCATCAATTAAACTGCTTGTGGAGAATTGAGTTGAAATGGAATCTAATATTAAAATTGCGTTTTTATAATCTTTTGAAAACAATAAGAAGTCGGCAGAGGAAAACATTCGCATGGTAGTTTCTGTAGTGTCTATATCGTAATTTTCTGAAATGAAAATACTCAATTCCAAAGCATCGTTAGAAATTAATTTAGAAGTACTTGCTTTCAAAACGTTCAATTGTGCTTGTGCCCATTTAAATTGTCCTATATAATAAGCTAATTTTGCTTTTTTTAAGCGAGCTTCATGACCAATAGTACTTTCCTTTGAGCTATTTTCTACTTCTGCATAATACAAAATGGCATCCCATTGATTTCCGGAAATAAAATATATATCACCCAGAAGTAACTTTAATTTTTCATTTTCTGATTTTGAGAAGTAATTTGCTTTCAATAACTTATCTGCCAATTCAATTGCTTCAGAATATTTTTGTAAATAATAGGCTTTTAAAACAATTAAATTATAGCTAGGGTAATAAGTCTTCTGATTTGGATATTCTGTTACAATTTTTGTGAGATCGGCTTCAAGTTCTTCGTAATTATTTATAGACGCATCTTTATTATTTACTATTCTTTTGAATTTTATGTCGCTTGCTTCAATAAATGCAGGAACATAGTAGTCGTTGCTTTCCCCTTTGTTTGTAAGATAGTTTGTTGCTGTAATAGCAATATCGTACTCTTTATTGTTTTTTAGTGTAATTGCAAAATCCAAAATTTCTCTTTCCGAATTATTTGTTCGTTTGTCGAGGGCAATTAATTGGTTTAATGCCAATTGATTTTGTCCTGTTTGAGAATATTGCCAATATAATAATTGAATTAAATTGGTATTTGAAGGATGTCTTTGTAATTCTTTAAGTATAGTTGTTTCAATAACTTCGGAAATGTTATTGTTGATATCTGTTGCCAAAATGTATTGTAATTGATATTGAATTTTATTAACCATACTTTCGTTTCCGTCCACTAAAACGGAGCAATATTTTTCCATCATACTCTTATAATCCCGTTGGATATAGAAGAGAGTTCCCAATTCATAATCAAAGTTTATAGAAAGAGTTTTTCCTCCAACTTCATACATTTTTTTTGCATAATCATATTGCTGGTAGCTCATAAATGAATTAGCAACAGAATTAACATTATTTCTTTCATTTTTTGCGATATCGATTACTTCCAGAAATAATTTGTCGGCTTTGTTTATTAGATTTTGATGGAAATATACCATTCCCATATCAATTTTTAGAAAAAAATCGGAAGGATTTCTTCTTATTTCATATTTCAAAAAATCTTCTGCTTTTTTATATTCTTCTGTTTGAAACAAGCATCTAACATAAAGATCTCTATAAGCTTTATATTTTGTGCTTTCAAATATTCCTTTGTATAATATGGCAGCTTTTTCGTAGTTTTTTTCATAATAATATTTATTTGCTACCTGAATATTGTCGTTAATGTTTTGGCTATAAACATGTTGGGAAATAACCGATAGAGAAAAGAACAAAAGTATTGCAAATAATATTTTTTTATTAATGTACATCAAATGAATAACTATAATAAAAGAATAATATTATTTTTGGTAAAAAACTATTTACCTATACAAGACGTGCAATATATATCTTTTACTTTTTTATTAGTAAAAATTTGTTTTGATAGTTTATCTCCTTTAAATAAGTTGCAGAAATAATTAGCATCTCTTTCTTTTACAATCATCATTGCTTCGGCAAACCTATTTGATTGATATTTTTCCGGGATTTTAGAGCAAACAGTAACATAGGTACTAATTAATTCAAAAGGAATATCTTTTTTTGTTACCCAAGGTTCTAACAGTCTTGCAGCATAAACATAATCGTTATGTACGATAAAAATTCCAGCCATTTTGAGAGCGTTATCCCATTTAAGTTCGTCAAAATGAATAATTTCTTTCAATTTAGTCAAGCATTTTTGCATTGTTGGGTGGCTGTATTCCAAGGAATCCTTAAAAGTATTTATTATCTGGCATTGTAGTTCAATATTTATTAAATCTACAAGATTAACAGCAAGAGAGGTATTATATAATTTGTCAATTCTTTTTTGTAGATTTTCTTGTAATTTTTCATCTCTAAGGTCTAAGAGTTCTGTTTCACAAATAATGTCGTTATATTCAACATAAATATTGCTGTTATCGAGTTGGTTAAGAACGTCAATTTTATCCAAATATTCTTCGTCAAGAGGTTCTAAGAAATAATATTGAGTTAACCAAATTTTGTTCATATTAAGGCCAACATATTTTTTCCCTTGTGGGATTGTCATGTTGTTAATGGCATTTTCAGTATAACGGTTTTCAATAACACGTTTTAGAACATATTTTTGAATATTTAAAGCTCTATCAAGAGAATCAGCTTCTATTGCTTTATTGAATTGGTTAATAACAAAATTTTGTTCTTTGTCGCCTTCTGCATCGTAAGTAATCCAAACAGTAATATCAGCGTAGCGGTGGAATCCGAGAATAATTTCCATTTTTTCTGCGTTTGCATTAACATATTTTACGGCGTCATTATAGTTCATAGAAATTAATTCATCAAAAACAGTATTTTCAACGTCTTTTTTTAATTGTTCGTAGCTGTCAGAAAGGATTATTGAGTCAATAATACTTGCGTTTTGATTTTCTTCAAATGCTTTTACAATACTTGCAGCACGTTTTTTTTGGAGGACTTCGTTTTGTTGTTTTGAACCTTCCAATGAAGAATGTGCTTCGATTAAAATTTTGTTAATAATGAAATCAGGTTCATTAAGAGCTTGGATAACAGGAATCATATCTTCTGGCTTGTAGTCATATTTTCCTTTTTCAAAATTAATTCTGAATTTTAATTCGGATGAAGTTGATTTTGGAAAATATCTGCCTGCACCTTCTAACTCGATTGTGTCGGGTAATAAAGTTATTTTTGGTACAAAATTATAAACTTTTTTGTCAACAAATGATTGAGTAATTTCTTCACAAACGAATTTATTTTTTATTATTAGAAGATTTGTTTCATAGTCGTTTATATCAGAAATTGTTTCAGGAACTTTTCCCAAGTTAATTTTCAATTTTGTAACTTTATTACGTTTTCCTTCGCCTTCGGCAAGGTTATTTTTGTAAATTTTTTTGAAATAAAGAGGTTTTGTTGCATCGCCAACAGTTGATTTTGTGTTGTTTGAGGGAATAACTTCGTCAGTACAATTTTCATATTTTGATTTTTTTACAAAATCAACAGCCAAACCATCTTTACTATCTCTAATTAATTTTTTGAATTTTTTTAAATTGTTATATTCAAAAATAATATTGTTTTCGGCATCAATAGTAATTCCACTTTGTAAATCTACAACGTTAGGCATTTTACTTGTAGCTTTTTTGCATACAGTAATATCGTAAGGTTTTACTTTAGCTTTTGATTTAACCAAACTAGGACTTTTCATGGAGTTATAATTTCCAAGGAACATAGAAACATAAATTTTTTTGCCAGTTTCATCAATTTTTCCACTAATGCCGGCAAAGAAATATTTTTGAGCTGTTAATTCTCTTAATAATTTTCCTGAAGTCCAACGAGAGAGAATTTGTTCTGCTGCAACATCGTATGTCAAATATTCGTTAGAAACACGTATCGATAATTTATTAATAAGTTCGTTTCCTATTCCTGAACCACCGGCAGCAACCAATCTATCAAAAATTCCTCCTGTTTTATCGTCTATGGTAGCTTCTTGAACACTTGCCATATATTCGGCGTGTTTTTGTGCTGCTCCGGTAAAAAATGGGTCTATTTCAAATCCTTCGTAGCCCATGCTGTCAAGAACAAAATTAATTTTACTCAATAATACTTCTTGAAATAGTCCATCGTTAAATGCTTCAGGTTTTATAACTTCGTTTGAAAAAACTCCATTATTTTCAATTATATTATTTTTTTCTTGAGAATACGTTATTTGAAATGAAAACGTTAAAACAATTAGTGCTAAAAGGATAGAAATTTTTTTCATAAAATAATTTTTAAAATTATATTTAATACAATTATAATAAAAAAAAACAATATTTTCATAAAAAAAATCAAGAATAATTAAAATTTTAGTATATTTGCAATTATGATTTTTTAGAGCAATCTTTAAATGTCTTGTTAATTGTTTAATACCAACGATTTAGGCTGATTTTTATCGCTGTTGACAGTTGCTTATGAAAAGATATTTTTTGTTGATAAATAAACGTTGCCAGTAAAGGATTACAGAAAAAAATAACAATTTTGAGAGTAACAAGGAAGTTTTTGATTATATAAAAAAAGAATATGACAATAAATATCAAAGGGAAATTAGTTGATCTTACAAATCCTTTAGTTATGGGAATTGTGAATATTACTCCTGATTCGTTTTATGAAGGAAGTAGAACTTCTAAGCTTGATGATACAATCGATAGAATCGAAAAATTAATTTCCGAAGGTGCCAATATTATTGATATTGGAGCAATGAGTACAAAACCTAATTGTGAAAATATTTCAGAAGATGAGGAGTGGCAGAGATTGCTTCCTGTGTTGAAAATCATAAAAAATAAATATTCCGATACAATATTTTCTATTGATAGTTTTAGAGCAAATATTGTTAAACGTGCTGTTCTTGATTATGGAATTGACATAATAAACGACATTTCGGGGGCAAGTTTTGATGAGGCAATGTTTGAAACCGTTGCAGAATGTAAATGCCCATATATTCTCTCTCATATTCAGGGTACGAATCTAACGATGCACAATGAAACTTCATATTCTGATTTCCTAAACGATATTTTATATTATTTTTCAGAAAAAATCAACATATTAAAAAACTTAGGAGTTTGTGATATAATTATAGACCCCGGAATTGGGTTTTCAAAAACCGTGGAACATAACTTTTCCTTATTGAAAAATTTGGATAAATTATCAATTTTTGAACGTCCTATATTAGTTGGACTTTCCAGAAAAACAATGATATGGAAGACGCTGAATATAAGTCCGAGTGAATCTTTAAACGGCACAACAGTTCTACATACTTATGCTTTGATGAAAAAAGCAAATATTTTGCGTGTTCATGATGTAAAAGAAGCAGTTGAAAGCGTTAAACTTTTCTCAGAGTTGGAAAAAGCAAAATAATTTTCTTTTAGAAAAATGCTCTTATTTGAAAACTGGCAATATGAATCATTTTTGATTTTTCTGATTTTCTTCCGTTATAACTTATGTCAATTACTAAACCATTAACAATTTGACGTTGAAATGATGCCGAAATTGTGAAATTTGAACCGTCTTGCAATCCTTCCAATATTTCATAAGCAACAGAGCTGTTGCTGTTGCCGTTGAATTTGTTGTAGATATAATCAAAAGTTAATGTTAAGGAACCCTTTTTTGATGAGCTTAATTTATATTCTATTCCCAAATCGTGGTTGATAAGTTTTTCTTCACCAATTTTATTGTTTTTGTTGTTGTGGTTGTATTTTAATGAAATACGATTATATAAATTCGGTTGATAATTTAATTGTGTTTCGCTTTTTAAATAATATATTCTGTAATTTTTTTCAAAGAATGCTTCGGAATCATTATACTTTTTCCCTAGAATGAAGTTTTCTTGCAGTCCAATTTTTTCTCCAAAATTATATCTTGCTAAAAAGGAATGTGAGCTATTCCCTATATTATCAATACCTTGAACTAATAGAACTTTGTTGTCGGAAATTAAAAATATATAGTCAAAACCATATTTGGGATCACTGCGGTTAAATGCGAAACTGTTACGAAGTGTAGAATTTAAGTTTACTAATTTTGAATTGTTGCTAGAGCGGTAAAATGGATTCGCATATTCCAATATATTGTTTGATGTGTTTTTTTGTTCTGCAGAATAAGAAAATTGGTTTGAAAACCGTGATAAAAATTTTAATCCGGGAGATTTTTTATTTTTAAGTAGTGAAAGTGGATTAATATTAACTACGCCGTTAAATTGATTGGAATAAGTTTTTATATATTCTGTAGAAGGAGAAATAACACGTATATAATTTGCCTGGTCGCTAAATTGAGATGTTTCAAATTCATTTAACTCAACAACGCCATTAGAGTTGTAATCTATCCATGTATATATTCCTTGACCAGGGTTAACTTCTATATAAGAATAATCTAATTTTCGTTCCAATCCCGATGCAATTTGGTAGTATATCGACGAGTTTATCAAGCCTTTGAATAATCTGAAACTATATTCCAATTTTCCTAAAAGATTTTTTTCATTTTCATTTTGCGAAATACTGCTATCCTTTACATTTAATAAACGATAAGTTATCGTTCCACTCAATTTATGATTGCTATTTGGATTTATTGCTGTTATAAATGAGAAATCGTGAGCATCATTTGCTTTTTGTAATTTTTCACCGATAGGTAAATAATCCATTCGATATTTGTAATTTGTTGCAAATTGATATTTTAAAGTGTCATTTGTTGAAATAAATGCTTCAAATTGGTTGAAAGAATAACTGTTTACGGTAAGTGAGTCGTTGTTATTTTTGTTCCATTGGTTATTTTCCGAGTTTTCTTTTATGCCGAATTTTAAATATTTTGTCTTTTTTGAGACACTCAGATTATGTCTTAAAAAAGAACTCGAGTTAATTGTATTTTTAGTTTTCAGGTAGCTGATATCTGATATTACTGCCCAGTCCTTAATATTTAAATTGAAATTCAAAAAGTTATGAAATCCGTTATATTCGTTTTTTTTGTCTAAAACAGTAATTTGGTATAAAGTATTTATTATTTTGTTATTGAAAAAAACTTCTCCTGCGATATTGTTTTCATGGTTTCGGGTGCTGCTGTTGGTTTCAATATTCCAATCTCTGCTAAATTCTGTTGCTCTAAAGCTTTCAATTTCTTGAAAATTATTAAAGATAAACATATAATTTAACCTCGTTCCAAAATTATTTTTTTCGTTTTTAATAAAATACTGTTCAAAGTTTGTTTTTACTGCAAAGCCATTGTCGTCTTTATTGTTGATTTTTGAAAAAGTATTGTTATCGTTATGCGAATAAGCAATTTCAGAAAACAATTTTGTTTTGTCACTAAAATTTATTTCTGTTCCAAGGTTTAACATTTGATAAGATTTTGGAGCTATAATTTTTTTACAGGCAATATAGTCGCCTTGTGGAACTCCATTTACTGGGGCTATCCATTTATATACTTTACCATTGGCCACAGAACCGGTCTTTATGTAGTTTCCGTTATTGGCACCTACAAAAGCAAAACTCACTGTATAGAATGCAGAATCTTTATTCGTGGAATAAACAAATATAGAATCATATAGAGTTCCATTTGCAATGCTGTCAATCAATTTATACCTTATTTGATTTTCGTCATAATTTTCATTATAAGCGTATGAAGGAACGTAAGCGTTGTCAAGATTGTCTCCGATTGATGAAAGGTATTGTTTGTCACTGTTTCTCAGATTTTGCTCAAATGACTGATTTTTGTTATCGCTTTCGTTGTAAAAATTTAGCCACAATTTATTTTTTTTTAATTGTACTGCGTTAGAACTTGTGAGCAAATATCTGGTATAATTTTTATCGGAATATTCAAATTCAACAATTATTCGTTTGTCCTTAGTGATTTGTTGATTTGGAGTGAATGTAATCTCGGCAAGATTGTAATCAATAATATAATCGTTATCGTAGCCTCTTTTTTGTAAAATTCCGTCAATATAAACTCTTTCTGTTCCTGATAATACTATGAGGTAAGTTTCGTTGTTTTCGCCGGTTAATTTATAAGGACCTTGATTTCCTTCGCTACCATTAATTTCTTGACGGCGGAATTTTCCTTTTGCTATAGAGGCGCTTACTGATGAATTTAATAAGATTTCATTTTTATTGTCTTTGTTTTTCTTGTTTGACTTAAATTTTTCTTTAATGGCAAATTCAATTCCTTGAGCTTTTTTGTGATATTTCATAAAAAACCCGCTTGGTGTTGCCATTTCAAAATCGGCAACAGTTAAGGATATTCTATCGTTAAATATCTTAATAAAAATTTTATCAAATTCTTGTAATTGCTGAGAACTTCCATCTGCTTGCAATGGGATATTATTATCGCTTATTGCTGCCAAAACATTTAGATTTGATGTAATTTTTCCTTCTAATTGCAAATTTAAACCAGAATTCAAAACCGCACTTTGATTGTTGCCAAAGTTTAATCCACGAAAAATACTTCCTTTACTTTCTAAACTGTTGAATGAATAATAATTATTTTCTTCAATATAATTTTTTTTATAATCTTTTATGGTAACCGATTTGTCGGCTTCAAGAAAATCCTCTTTTTTTAAAAATGATTTACTTTCAAAAAAATTTATTGGAAAGGTTTTATATTTAATAACTACTTCGGAATAATTGTTTTTGTTTTTGATAATTATTGCCGATTTTTCAAAATCAAAGTCAAAATCAAGCTCAATTTTTATCCCATTATTGTCGTAAAATTCAATACTATTTGAAACAACGCTTAAGCTATCCAGAAAAATACTATCATTTATTAATGAAATTTTTTTTTCTTTCACCGTAATTAGTTCTTGTGAAAAAGATATTATCGGGAGGAACAGAAAAACTAATATTAAGACCTTGAATTTCAAAAATAATTTTTACAAAAATAATAATTATTTTGGAACAATCTAAAAATGTATTAAATTTGTTTTATATATAATTTATGGCACAGATTAAAAGAGTGGCTTTGCTCACATCGGGAGGCGATTCACCAGGAATGAATGCTGCAATTAGAGCAGTTGTAAGAAAAGCATTGAATGAAAATATAGAAGTTTATGGCGTTATTCGCGGATATGAAGGTTTGATAAAAGGCGATTTTGTGCCAATGGTATCAAAAAGTGTTGCAAATATTATTCAAACAGGAGGCACTATATTAAAAACAGCAAGAAGTGAATTTTTCAAAACAAAGGAAGGAATGCTGGAAGCCTACAACAAGTTAAAAGAAAATGAAATAGATTCTTTGATCGTTATTGGAGGTGATGGAACACTAAGAGGTGCCAGAGCTTTAGTTGAAGAATTTAATTTCCCAGTTATAGGTATTCCCGGGACCATTGATAATGACCTTTATGGTACAGATATGACCATTGGCTACGATACTGCTTTGAATACGATTATGGACGCAGTCGATAAAATTCGTGATACAGCTATGAGCCACGATAGAATGTTCTTTGTGGAAGTTATGGGACGTGATGCGGGTTTTATTGCACTTCGTAGTTGTATTTCCTGTGGTGCTGAGGCAACTATCATTCCTGAAGTTGAAACCGACATAAAAGCTCTTCATGAAAAGCTACTCGGATATATGAACAAAAAGAAAACTTCAAGCATTATTATCGTTGCTGAAGGAGATGATGCCGGTGGTGCTTTTAGTATTAAAGAAAAACTACAGGAATTTGGAGATCAATTCGATATGAAAGTTACAGTTCTCGGTCATACTCAAAGAGGAGGGTCTCCATCTGCATACGACCGCTATTTGGCAAGCCGACTTGGCATTGCTGCTATTGAAGCTCTTCTCGATGACCAACGTAGTATTATGGTAGGTATGATGAATAATGAAATTGTTCATGTTCCTTTTAATAAAACCATTAAACATCATAGAAGCATTGATCAAAAAATGTTAGAAATAATTGACATTCTTAATACATAAAAATAATAAAATGATTATTGACAGTCTTTTCGCAGTTAGTCCCATTGATGGTAGATATTCCGATAAAACAAAAAAACTTCAAGATTTTTTTTCAGAATATGCAATTATTAAATATCGGGTGATTGTTGAAGTAAAATATTTCTTGGAATTAACAAAGTTAAATATTAATCCTTTAATGGAGATAACAGCCAATGAAAAAGAAAATATTATTTCTATTGTCGAAAAATTTTCTGAAAATGACGCATTTCGTATAAAAGAAATTGAAAGCATTACAAATCATGATGTTAAGGCTGTTGAGTATTTTCTTAAAGAGAAATTTGATGAATTTAATCTACAAAAATATAAAGAATATATTCATTTTGGATTAACATCACAAGATATAAATAATACCGCATTCCATATAGCTTTAAAAGATTTTTTAAATGAAGATTTTTTTCCGCAGATAGAAAAAACAATAAATCTAATTAATGAGAAAGTTGTCGAATATAACGATATTTCAATTTTGTCACATACTCACGGACAACCCGCAAGTCCAAGTAGACTAGGTAAGGAGTTGAATGTTTTTTCTTATCGTCTTGAAAAAGAAATGCATTATTTGAAAAATATTGAGATAACAGGAAAATTTGGCGGTGCTGTTGGAAATTTTAACGCACATTATATTGCTTTCCCGAATATTGATTGGCGTAATTTTGCTGATAACTTCTTGTTTAACGAGTTGAATATCGTAAGAGAACAATATACAACACAGATTTCTAATTACGATTCTCTTGCAAATATTTTTGATTCTGTAAAAAGGATAAATACAATTTTACTTGACTTTTGTAAGGATATTTGGGCTTATATTTCTATGGATTTTTTCAAACAAAAAATCAATAAAAATGAAATAGGTTCAAGTGCAATGCCACATAAAGTTAATCCGATTGATTTTGAAAATGCAGAAGGAAATTTGGGAATTGCAAATGCTCTTTTTGAACACTTGTCTGCAAAACTTCCTATTAGTCGTTTGCAACGCGATTTGACAGATTCTACTGTTATCAGAAATATAGGAGTTCCTTTTGCACATTGTATAATTGCACACAAATCTATTGAAAAAGGAATCAACAAATTAATTGTCAATAAAGAAAAAATTAATGCCGATTTGGAAAATAATTGGATAATTATTGCTGAAGCGGTTCAAACTATTTTGAGACGAGAAAATTATCCGAATCCTTATGAAACGTTGAAAAATCTTACTAGAACAAATGCAATTGTAACAAAAGATACTTTTGTTTCTTTTATCAATTCATTAGATGTAAGTGAAGATGTTAAAAAAGAACTTCTTCAAATTACTCCTCAAAATTACGTAGGGAAATAAGATTTTTATAAATTTGACAAAGAAGCTTTGGAAATACTGACAAGAAATAATAGTATATTTCATTTTCTTATCTAGTATCAAAGTATAATTTTTCAATGAAAAACATTTTTTATTTGTAATCGTTATTATTTTGTAAGAATAATATCTATACAAATTTTTTTGTCTTGAAATTATTATAAATAGCAAATAATTTTTTTATTAATAAAAATACTATGGAAACCATAAAAAATATTTTTAAAATAGGAGTGGGGCCATCAAGTTCTCATACTATGGGACCTGTAAAAGCATCACAGAATTTTTTTGTCATTAGTTCCTGATGCCTTTCGTTATCAAGTAAAATTATTTGGAAGTTTAGTGGCAACAGGCAAGGGGCATTTAACCGATGTTGCGTTATTAGATGCTTTTGATCCGAAGAACTTGGAAATTATTTGGGAACCAGAAATTTTTTTACCTCAACATCCTAACGGAATGGAGTTCTTTGCTTATGACGAAAATGATAAAGTAATTCAGAAAAAGCAATATTTTAGTATTGGAGGTGGTGATATTTCTGAAACCGGCGTTAGAAATGAGGACAAGCATGTTTATCCTCATTCAACCATGAATGATATTTTGAATTACATCGGGAACCGTAAATTATGGGAATATGTAGCGGAATGTGAGGGAAAAGATATTTGGAATTATTTGGATGGAATTTGGAAACAAATGCGATTATCAATTCAAAATGGCTTGGAACATGAAAGTACTTTGCCGGGAGTTTTGCAGTTACCGCGAAAGGCCTCTACGATGTATTCCAGAGTTCAAGGTTTTAATGAGGCCTTACTGAGACGTTATATTACTCCTGTTTATGCTTTTGCCGTTGCAGAAGAAAACGCTAGCGGACAAATGATTGTTACAGCTCCAACTTGCGGTTCATGTGGTGTTATTCCCGCTGTTCTTTATACTTATTATCAATATTATGAAAAGAATGACAAGAAAATTCTTCATGCTCTAGCTACGGCTGGCTTGATAGGAAATCTAATAAAATATAATGCGTCAATTAGTGGCGCAGAGGTTGGCTGTCAAGGAGAAATTGGCGCAGCCTGTGCTATGGCTGCAGGAGCTTTTTGTCAATTAATGGGAGGGTCTTCTTATCAAGTTGAGTATGCAGCTGAAATGGGATTAGAACATCATTTGGGACTTACTTGTGATCCTGTTTGTGGATTAGTACAAGTTCCTTGTATCGAACGTAATGCCTATGCTGCTATTCGTGCAATTGATGCTGCTATTTTCGCATTAATTTCTGACGGCAAGCATCTTATCAGTTTCGACCGTGTTGTTCGTGTAATGAAAGCAACAGGCCATGATTTGCCTTCCTTATATAAAGAAACTTCTCTTGGTGGGTTGGCTTTGTAAAATAAAAAACAGATAAAGGAAAATTATTTTCTTCCAAAATCAGCAGGGATTTCACCCCATATTTCTGTTTCCCATTTTATTATTCTGTTTTCATAGCTATTTTCTGCCAACCATTTTTCTCCGCGATCTATCAAATCAAAAACTACTTTATTTTTTTCTGTCCTGTTTATTGTACTTTTACACTTTTTGTTTTTTATCCAAGAAATTGCAGTTTTGCTGTCAGAATAAATTGGAATTTTAATATTATTTTTTTTACAATAAGCAAGTGCATGGACAATCGCAAGAAATTCTACGAGATTATTGCTGGCATCTTCAAAAGGTCCTTGTTTGAAAATCTTTCTTCCATCAGCTGTATATACACCTTGATATTCTGCAATTCCGGGATTTCCGCTACAAGCTCCGTCTACGGCTATACTGTTTAATATCGGGCTAGTTCCCGAGGCGCTTTTAGCTTTTTTAGAATTATCTTTTTTGTAGCTAACGTAATTTTTGTAATTATCTTCAAAGGCTTTTTCTGCTTCTTCTATTGTTTCAAATGATTTGTATTTTGCATCTGCAAAACCATCAATTTGACATTTACAATCTTCCCAAGTATTATAAATTCCGGGTTTATTTCCAGTCCAAACAACATAATACTTTTTCTTTTTTGCCATAATTAAAATTGAAAATAAATAAATGATTGCATGTCAGAACAAACAGCCTGATAAACTCCAAAGACTACTAATATAACAATAATACCTTGAGCCCAAATCGGAAAATTGATAAATTTGTCTCTGATAGAATTTTTTAGTTTTCCACTAAGCCAATGGGTTATAAATCCAAGAATAAGTAATGCCCACACTTTCCAATAAGCAATAAGAATATCTGGAATTATTGTGATATTAAAATTATTCCATATTTGTTTCATTACCAAA
Organism: uncultured Bacteroidales bacterium; assembly: GCA_964493875.1. Lineage (GTDB taxonomy): Bacteria > Bacteroidota > Bacteroidia > Bacteroidales > ML635J-15 > Bact-19. The sequence goes on from CAZBPT010000006.1 coordinate 36,312, forward strand.
TTGGCTTTTTCTAAATTTTCGGCTCTAAAAAAAATACGCGTAAAGGTGATAAATAAAAAAGTAATAGCAATTTTTAAAGTATTTGCCCACCATTTATTTATATTTTCGTATGGACTTATTTTTTTCCAGAATTTATAAAAAACAATACCAAGACCATTTAGTCCTCCCCAAATCAAAAAATTCCAACTTGATCCGTGCCAAAGACCCCCCAGAAGCATTGTAATCATTAAATTTATATTTGAGGATATTGATTTTTGCGTTTTAGGCACATAACGTGCTATGAGGAATAATGTTATTGGTATAATTAATAAAATAATACTTACGATAATACTTTTCGACATAAGTCCAAAGATTACGAATAGCAAAGCAATATTGATATAACTTCCGGAAGAAAGATTTCTGTTTCCTCCCAGAGGAATATATAAATAGTCTTTCAGCCAAGAAGATAAAGAGATATGCCATCTTTTCCAAAATTCGCCACAATTCTTTGATTTATAAGGTGAATTAAAATTTTCTCTAACTCGAAATCCCATTAAAAGGGCAATACCAATTGCAATATCGGAGTAAGCAGAAAAATCCATATATACTTGAAGTGAGTATGCGATAGTTGCCATAAAATTTTCGAAACCGGAATACATTGTAGGGTTTACAAAAACGCGGTCAACGAAATTTACTGCAATATAGTCGGCAAATACAACTTTCTTTATTAACCCTCGCAAAATAATAAAAAGAGCTAAGCCAAATTCGTAGCGTGACAATTCATATTTTTTGTAAATTTGAGGAATAAAATCTGCGGCTCTTACAATTGGTCCGGCAACTAAGAGGGGGAAAAACGAAACGAAGAAACCAAAATCAATAATATTTTTTGCAGGAGCAAGTTTCTCTTTGTAAATATCTATTGTATAAGACATTGTTTGGAACATATAGAAAGATATTCCGGCAGGCAGTATTATTCGTGAAGCATTAAAATTACTTCCGGTAAGATTATTGGCTAAATCCATTAAATAATCGTGTACTTCGAAATTTGTTCCAAAAATATTGTTTATTGTTCCTGCAACAAAGTAGGAATATTTGAAATAGGATAATATCAATAAATTTAGAACAATACTCACACAAAGGAATACTGTTTTTTGTCGCTTTTTTTTACTTTTATATATCCAATTTCCTACGAAGTAATTTATTAATGTAGTAATAATTAATAAGATAAAAAAAAGTCCACTGGTTTTGTAATAGAAAAATAAACTTACCAGCAATAGATAGATAGACCTTACGAGGTTGTTTTTGCAGAATAATGTGTAACCTATAAAAACTACTGCAAAAAATATCCAAAAATATAGAGAAGTGAAACTTATCGGAGATTTACTGTCGAATAAGAAGATGTCTTTTAGGAAGTCGAGCATAAGAGTTGTTTCTGTTAATAGTTAAACCCCATAATTTTTTTTACTTCTTTAAGAGTTTTTGATGCAGATTCTCTTGATTTTTCTGCTCCCTCCTTACTTATTTTCTGCAATAAGGCTTTGTCGTTCTTTATTTCAGTAATTCTTTCGCGGATAGGAGTTGTGAATTTAATAATATCTTCGGCGATCTGCATTTTTAGTTTTCCGTACCAGCGTTGTTCTCCTTTATCCCAAAGCTCTTCATAATACTTTACAACTTCGTCTGATGAAACAGTTTTCAATATTGTGAATAAATTTTCTATGCACGATGGTTTTTCTGAGTTTTCACAAACAGGTCCGTTATCTGTTAAAGCCGATTTTACTTTTTTTTCTATAACCTTTGGTTCGTCAATAAGATAAATGCAATTTCCTTCAGATTTTCCCATTTTCCCTGAACCGTCTAATCCGGGGATTTTCACTAATTCTTTTCCAAAAATAAAAGGGGAAGGCATTTTAAAAAAATCTACTTCATATTTGTTATTAAAACGGGCAGCATAGTTCCTCGTCATTTCTAGATGTTGTTCTTGATCTTTTCCAACGGGAACGTAGTCCGGATTATGAATTAGTATGTCGCTAGCCATTAAAACGGGATATGTTAGTAGGCCTGCGTTTACATTATTGGGATTTTGTCTTGCTTTATCTTTAAAGGAAACCGTCTTTTCTAATTCTCCCAAATATGCGTGCATGTTTAAAAGAACATAAAGTTCTGCAATTTCTGGAATGTCACTTTGAATATATATTGTAGATTTGTTTGGGTCGAGACCGCAAGCCAAATACTCAGAGAGAATATTTACAACATTTTCACGTAATGATTTTGGATCAGGGTGAGTTGTCAGTGAGTGCCAGTCAGCAATAAAGAAGAAACACTCATGTTCTTGTTGCATTTTAACAAAATTCCTTAAAGCCCCATAATAATTACCTAAATGTAGGTTCCCTGTTGGGCGTATGCCGCTAACTACTTTTGCCATAATTTATTTTTTTTCGTTCACTTTTAAAATTTTATTATATAATTCATTGTTGTTGGCATATTTTAATGCTTCTTTTACTGTAATATCTTTTCTTAAATTATATATTATCACACCTTTGTTATAATAGTAGTTTGCTAATATTTCTGCTTCTATTAATTGTATTATCTCGGGTTTATATTTTAATAATTCTGTTTCAATATTTGGAGACAGTTTTTTTTCTAAGCTTTGTAATTCGTTATTGCTATCTTCGTAGTACTTTTCATCTTTAGTTTCTTTTATTAATTCTTTAAGAATAAGACCAGATTTTGATTCGTATTTAAAATTGCTCTTTTTGACGAAATCCACAAAATCATTATATTCATTTTCATTTAAATTAAATTTATCAGCAGATTCTATGCTTGTATGTTTGTTACGATACATAGCTGAAAAGTCGCTGATAATATCTTGTGTTATTAAGTTTGCAGAGAAGAAACTGTATTCCTGATCTTTAGTTTTCACGTCAGGTTCTATTCCGCCACCGTCATAAACTGTTCTGCCATTTTTTGTATAGAATTTTGATTTTAATGAATCGGGGATATCACCAACACTACCGTCTTCATTTCTGTGGCTGTAGTCTAATACTTGAATACAACGTCCTGATGGTGTGTAGTATTTTGC
>CAZBPT010000006.1:39472-47622 GCA_964493875.1 uncultured Bacteroidales bacterium
TAACCTGTATTTTTATCTATTATTGAAAAGTATGGAACAGATTTCATTTTTATCACTTCGCGTTCAATGGTGACTTCAAAATCTTTATCGTTATTGAATCTTTTAATTTTTAATTTTAATTTTGTTTTAGCTTCGCCTCGTAAGAGTTCAGAAACGGCTTCAGAATCTTTTCCTTTTATACTTTTTCCGTCAATTTCAAGAATTACGTCTCCGTTAATTAAGCCAGCTTTTGCTGCGGGGCTGTCTTCGTATGGTTGTGAAATTGCAGTATAGTCTCCTTTTTTTCGTATTAAAGCGCCTATTCCACCGTATTCGCCGGTAGTCATAATTTTTAAATCTTCAGTTTTAGATTCAGGAATATAGACAGTGTAAGGGTCTAAGCTTTCTAACATAGCGTCAATTCCTTTTTTTATTATTTCACCGGGAACTATTTTATCTACGTAGTATAATTCTGTTTCTTTATAAATTGAATAAAATAAGTCTAAATTTTTGGTTGTTTCAAAGCTATTGTCATCACTTGTTGTGAATGACATTAGGCTTGCTGCAAGCAAAAATATTATAGCTGTTTTTTTGAAGTAAAAGTGATTAAATATTTTCATTGATAATGTCTTGCTTTATTTTAATGAATTTTTTGTTTATTGTTTCCTTAATAGTAGAAAACTCTTCAATAAATTTTTTATTATAAACGAAAGCAACAAAAATGCTGATATTTTTATTTTTGCAGATTTCTTGTAAATCGTATAAATAAATTCTGATATTTTCTTTCAGCCTTCTTTTGATAAGATTCCTTTTATTGGCTTTTGGTACATTTTTTTTGGGAATAGAAATAAAAATTTTTATTTCGCAGCTTTCGTTTTTTCCTATGAGAGTGTAAATATTAAAGCAAGAGCAAATTTGTTTTTCTCCTTTTGAAAATAAATTATTTATTTCGTTTCTTTTTTTAAGCATAAAATGCCTACTAAAAGAATTATTTGGAGCATTTGTCATTAAAAGAAAATTTATTCTCTACTTTCTTTTGCTTCATAACTTAAAGTTGCGTGAGGCACAGCGCGAAGTCTTTCTTTAGGAATTAGTTTTCCTGTTTCGCGACAAATACCGTAAGTTCCGTTTTCTATACGTACTAATGCAGCTTGAAGGCTTTGGATAATTTTCATAAGTCGTTGTGTTTGATTACTTATTTCTTCTTTTGATAATACGCTGGCGCCTTCTTCCAATGTCTTAAATGTTGGGCTGGTATCGGCGATGTCATTTGAGGCTTCTTTATTAAGTAATGATCTATAAAATTCAAAGTCGCTTTGTTTTTGAGCCAACTTATTCAAAATGATTTCTTTAAATTCTTGCAAGTCTTCTGCAGAGTATCTTTCTTTAAATTCCTCAGCCATTATTTTAAATCTTAAAAATGTTAATAATCAATACAAAGGTAATCTTTTTTTTTATATTTACAAAATAGATATTTGCTATTTAATACAAAACAGAGCAAGAAAAGTTGCTCTGTTTTGTGTTAAAATATTTATATTAAAATAATATTATTTTCCTTGTCTTGAAGAGCCAAGTCTATCCATTGCACAACGGAAACCTAGGTCATCTCTTCCCATTTTTTCGTCTAAGTAACGGCGAGTTCCGGGAGATAACCAATAAGCGCGGTCTCTCCAAGATCCACCTTTAAATACTCTTGATCTGTCAGAAACCAATGTTGTCATTTCATCTCTTGGATTACCTGCACCATCTCCTTTATTTTTCTTAGGATCTGTTCTGTCGTATTGTCCAAAACCCCATTCTCCTAATTCGCCCCAATTACCTTCTTTGTACATAATAGGAGTGTTATTTGAAAATATTTGGTCAGGATAAATTATACTTCCATCGCTTAATTGAATTTTTCCACCAGGTAGAATACTTGAACCATCGGGCATTACAATTGTTCCTTCAGGAGTTTTTTCGTGTCCTGTTGGTAAAGTATATGTATTATTTTGTAAATCTACTCTAACTCCGTTTGGTAATAGAACTTCTGTACCACCGTTAATTAATGTAGCACCTGGATATAAAGTTCCAATATTTTCAAGAGTAAGAGTTGAATCAACTTGTTTTGGTAATTTTGGTTCTGTGCTTGTAGTATTGTATCTGTCAGATTTTGTCCAATATTCTGCACTTGCACCATCAATAGGAATAAGTGAGTTTAAATCTCCATCTAAGTAATTTCTATTGTCGGCGGTAGTATAATTTTCTCTGCTGAAGCAATCTTCATCTCTAACAGGTTTTTTTAACATTTTTCCTGAATAGTCGAAATAATTTTGTGCCTCTGGAGTAAGTTCAACGTCACCACTACGAGGGTCAATAATTGTTTGGTATTCTGTAAAAACGTTACCTCTGAATGGGCGGTATTCTTCCATATCTTCATATGTCAAGTCTCTATAAACATCCATAACCCATTCGTTTACATTTCCAGCCATACAATATAAGCCGTAGTCATTTGGCCAATAATCTTTAACTTTACCAGCTTCCATATTATGGTCGTTCAAATTTCCTGCAACACCCATATAATCTCCACGACCTCTAACAAAGTTAGCCATAAATTGACCTCTTTCGTCTCCACGAGAATCGTTTCTTAAATAGTGACCGTTCCAAGGATATATGCGTTGTTGAAACATTAATTCTTCAACGGTGTTACCAACATTTGCGAGAGCTGCAAATTCCCATTCAGCTTCGGTTGGGAGTCTGAATCGTGGTAAAAAGATACCATCAGAAATTCCGATCCATCTGCGGTCTTCACCAGTATTTGCAGTTTGACCTTTTTTACCTGCTTTTAAAACAGCCGGGTCAACATAAAGATTTTCAATTTTACCATCTGGTCCGCCTTTTCCTGTTTCATCAATAGGTAGGTCTAAGTTTTCAGCATAAAGCAAATAAGAATCTAAGTTAAAATGTTTTGCTTGGTCTTGTGGTGCAAGATATTTATCAATAACACCTTCTCTCATTAAAATAAATTCATTAACACGGTCTGTTCTCCATTCGCAATATTTAGTAGCTTGTACCCAAGAAACACCTACAACAGGATATTCTTCGTATGCAGGGTGGCGTAAATAATTTTCTGCTAATGGTTCGTTATAGCCTAAACGTCTTCTCCAAGATAATGTATCGGGGAGAGCTTGACGATATAAGAACCTATAATCTGAAGAATAAACGTGGCTCAACCAATATAAATATTCGTTATATGCTAAATTTGATACTTCTGTTTCATCCATATAAAAAGAAGCCACAGAAACTCTACGAGGAACATTATTCCAGTCGAACATTAAATCTTGTTCGCTACGACCCATCATAAAGGTACCACCTTCAATGAATACTAAACCGGGACCGGTTTCTTGTTCGTAATCAGGGTGATTTTGGAACCCTCCGAATTTTGGGTCATTATAATTCCAGCCTGTTGTGCTAGAAGTTTGTTTTTTACAAGAACTTATTATAAAAACTCCTGCTAAAAAAACTATTGCAATTAAAATTTTATTTTTCATAAGGCTAATATTTAAAAATTTTAATAATATTAAAATGATGGGCAATTTACCGATTTACGTTTTGTAGATTTTGCTTTGCATGGTAGAAGGAAAGCCAATGAAACTTCGTGAGAACCAAAAGCAGAACGAGCCAATTCTGACACAGTTAAGTCGTAACTATATGCAAGTCTGAAACTTGGATGTTTATATCCCAACAAGAGGCTGACAGCATCATAGTGGAATAAGAAGTTTTGGCGTGCCCAAATACCAACTACTAATTGATTACGTTTTACATATAATCCCCAATTAAATTGTTGGAAAATTCCTTGTTGTTGATATAATATTTGCGGAGATAATATTAAACCTCCTCTTCTTTGATTTCCTTTTTTGATTAGGTCAATATCTGTTCCAAAATGAACAGTTACTTTTGGCAATAAAGAAGCGTCACTTGTGTTTTTTAGAAAAGATACCGAAGGTTTTGTAATATGATGAACGGCTATACCTAAAAATGTTTTTTCTGTAAATCCCAAAAGACCTAATGAAAAATCAGGATGACCTTTATAGTCACTGCTCAAAGAACCATTTTCTTGTGTTCCGTAGATAGGACCATATAAAGGGTGAATCATATCAGGGAAAATAAAATCATAATTTACATGATGAAGAAAAAAGGAAGCTTGCAATCCGCCAGTTAGAAAAAATTTATGATTCAATTGCAATGTGTAAGCATACATAGCGTTGATTTGGCTGGTACTGAATGCTCCATTTGCTTGTACATCGTGTAGTAAATGTACTCCGATGCCACCATGTATCGCACTAATGAATTGGTCATACCCTAAACTATATGTAACATATGTTTGTCCAAGACCGGGCCATTGATTGCGATAACTCAAAGTAAACCTCGGGCAATTTTCAGAACCTGCTAATGCAGGGTTAAGATATAACGGGTTGGAATAAAATTGTGAAAAATGTGCGTCTTGGGCATAAATTTTTGAACAAAATCCAACTGCTATAATTGTTAATATTATAATGTAACGTTTCACCATATCACTTATTTTTTTATAATATGTTTAAAAAAGCTTTTATTTTTAAACTACAATAATAAACTTTTTTTTTCGTTAATAAAAATATTTTTCATTTTTTTTTCATTATGAATAGAAAATTTTTTTTAACATTTTTTATCTTGTTGACTATTAGTTGCTTAGAAAATGGGCTAAATGCTCAAAATATTAGTTTTTCTGATACTATTTTATGGTATAATCACCCTTTTTCTATTCAAATAGATAACGAAAACAATCGGGAATTTATTATTTATTCACAGAAACTAGTTAATAATTCTTCAAATTTTTTACCATATTATTTTCATAAGTGTAAAATTGAACATAATAAAAAAATTGATAAGGTCGAATTTTTTGATGTAAAATATGAGACTATTCCTGATAGTTTGTTGTCAAAAGTAAAAAATTTGAATTTGATATCAAATGAGCTTACTAGTGATTCTTGGGTTTCGATAGCACGAGGCGAATCCTTTTTTAATATGAATTTTATTCCTCTAAGAAAAAACCCTTCAAATGCTAAAATCGAACGTGTGATTTCTTTTTCTTGTAATGTCATCTTGACTATTGATAATTCTAAAAAATCTGCACGTTATTATGCTGAAAATTCTAAATTAGCTTCCGGTAAATGGTATAAAATCCGTATTAAACAGTCTGCTGTTTATAAGTTATCTTATTCTCAACTCCTCTCTATGGGTTTTTCTGCTTCCGACATTAATAGTATCGGAGTTTTTGGTTATGGAAAAATGTTACCTAAAGTAATTGACGATACTTATGTTGATGATTTGACAGAAATACCTATTCACAAAGTTGATGTTAATAGCAACGGTATTTTTGATGAAGATGATTATTTTTTGTTTTATGCCGACTGTCATAATGAAAAAATATTTTCTGTGACAGGAAACTTTTCTCATATTAAACATTCTTATAGTGATTATTCTCATTATTTTGTTTCAAATATGGGAAGTCAGAAACAAGTTCAAACTGTTCCTTCCGCCTCAAATCCAAATGTAGATGTAACTTCATTTGATGAATATCAATTTTTGGAAGTCGATTCTTTGAATTTACTTAGTTCCGGAAGACGCTGGTTTTGGAAATCTTTTGATATTTATAATACTCATAAATTCTCATTTTCGCCAAATAACATTATTCTTGCTGATAGTGTATTTTTAAATGTTACAATGGCTATGAGATCGGCTTCAAATAATAGTAGTTTTTCTCTAAGATGTAATAATGTTAATTTGCCTAGTACTACTGGTTCCCCGGTTAATCTTTCGGGGTCAACTTATGCTTCTTTGGCAATTTTTAACAAAAAAATAGAAATAACTTCGTCTCCTATAAATATTGACATTACATATAATAAGCCGAATACGAGTTCTAATGCATGGTTAGATTTTTTATCTATTTCTTATAGAGTAAATTTAACTATGGCATCGAAAAATTTTATTGTTTTTCGTGATACAAAATCTGTAAGTGCTACTAATGTTGCAAAATATAAAATCATATCAGATAAAGCAGGATTAGTTGTTTGGGATATCACCGACCGTCAGAATATTTATGCAATAAACGGGACCTATGGTAATGGTAATTATAATTTTTCTGCAAATGCAAACAGTTTAAAGGAGTATCTTGCTTTTGATCCTTCGGCGAATTTTGACAGTCCTGAAATAACAGGAAGCGATGATATAGGTTTTATTCAAAATCAAAATTTGCATTCGCATGATAATGTAGATTTAATAATAATTTCTCATCCTCAGTTTTTGGCTCAGGCAAACGGATTCAAATCGTTGCATGCCCAATATGACGGTATGACATCAGTAATAGTAACGCCTGAACAGATATATAATGAGTTTTCTTCGGGCACAAAAGATGTTTCTGCAATTCGTAATTTTGTGAAAATGTATTATGATAATGCAACATCGCCTGAAGAACTTCCTAAAAATCTTTTGTTGTTAGGCGATGGTAGTTATAATAACAGATCATCGAAAAATCTTATCCCTACTTTTCAGTCTATAGAATCGCTAAATTCCCTTTCATCAACAGTTTCAGATGATTTTTATGTGATACTTGATGAAGGTGAGGGAGAGTTAACAATTAGCGATGAAGTAGATATGGGTGTTGGACGAATAACAGTTCGCACGGTAGAAGAGAGCGAAAATTATCTTAACAAAGTGAAAGCATATTACGGCAAGGAAAGTAATAGCGATTGGAAAAACAATTTGTTGTTGGCTGCCGACGATGCGGACAATGCCGGAGAAACAGTTTTTCAAACTACAATGAATTCTATTTCAGTATTTCTGTCTGAAAATTATCCTGAATATAATATTTCTCATATCTATTTAGATGCTTATAAACAAGAATCTTCAATAAATGGTTCACGATATCCAACAGCGCAGTTGGCTTTAAATGATATAATTAATAAAGGCGTTTTTGTAGTGGCATGGTTAGGTCATGGAAATTATAGAGCATGGGCGAGTGAATATTTTTTAGATGTAAATACTATTACAAATTGGTCGAATACAAATAAATACCCGATATTTTTAACGGCAACATGCGATTTTGCTCCTTTTGATATGGAAGAAATTACTTCGGCAGGAGAATTAATATTATTAAATCCCAAAGGAGGCGGAGTAGGGCTCTTTACTACAACTCGTAAAGTCTTTAGTAGTTCCGGAGAAACCTATACAAATTATTTTTTCCAAAATTTATTTTTGAAAGATGTCGATAATGAGCATTATTCTCTTGGCGAAAGTATTTTACGAACAAAAATGATGGGTACTAGTGTTTTTAATAAATTCGATTTTTGTATTTTGGGCGATCCTGCAATTAAACCACCATCTCCAAATAAAAAAGTTGTTACTAATTCCATTAATTCTATTAGTGCCGAAAATTTTCTGGATACGATAAAGTCAAAGATGAAAGTAAATATCAAAGGAAGTATTACGAACCCTAATGGAGTTCTTGATAGTACTTTTAATGGAGTATTATATCCTGTAGTTTTTGATAAGTTCATAAATTATTCTACACTCGGAAATGATGGTCAAGCTTTGATGACATATAAATCTCAAAATAATATTTTGTTTCGTGGTCAGGCAACGATAAAGAAAGGATTGTTTTCGTTTGATTTTGTAGTTCCTTTGGATATTTCTTATTTTTATGATTATGGCAAAATAAGTTATTATGCTTCTACAATCACAGGCAGTGAAGCTGGTGGTTATTATGATGATTTTGTTATTGGTGGAACGAGTGATGAAGTTAATAACGATAATGAAGGACCAAAAATAGAAATGTTTATGAATAATGAAAATTTCTTTGAAGGAGGAATTACTAATGAGAAACCTATTTTGATTGCAAATTTGTCGGATATTTCAGGAATAAATACTGTAGGAAACGGAATTGGACATGATATTACTTTAACAATCGATGGAAATAATTCAAATATCATAAGTATTAATGATTTTTATGAAGCTACCATTGACGATTATTCTACAGGTAAGATTCGTTATCAGATGCCAAAACTTGAAATCGGTCCTCATACTTTAAAAATGAAGGTCTGGGATATTTTTAATAATAGTTCAGAAAAAGAAACTTCTTTTATTGTTACTAACTCTGA
>CAZBPT010000006.1:47722-62799 GCA_964493875.1 uncultured Bacteroidales bacterium
AATCCTCCAACAATATTTGAAATATAAGCAATTTCTTCAATATTTACATTTATCGACAATAATAATGCTGCGATGCTTATGACGCTGTCGCCGGCTCCTGATACGTCGGCAATATTTCGTAACATTGCGGGAAAATTATATGAATTATTTTTATCGGTGATAAAAATACCTTTTTCTGAAAGTGTTATTAAAATGTTTTTTATTTCTTGTTTTGTCAAATAATTTTTAGCCGAATCTTCAAGATTATTGTAGCTTACATGGTAATCCAAATCTGACAATCCGTTGGAAAATTCTTGGAAATTTGGTTTGAATAAATCAACTTTACAATAGAAGTTAAAATTGCGTTTTTTCGGATCTACAGCAGTTTTTATGTTATACTGTTTTGATAATTCCACAACGAGAGAAATAAGTTTTTTTGATATTACTCCTTTATCGTAATCTTCAAAAATAATCACATCAACTTTATGTGTATTTATTATTTCATTAATTTTTTGAAATAACTGATATTCAATATCTTCGCAAATTTGCACATCGCTTTCTTCGTCAATTCTTAAAAGTTGTTGCCCGCGTGCCATGATTCTGGTTTTTAATGTTGTGGGGCGGGAATTATCAATGATTAAATATTCAGATGATATTTTATTTTTTCGCAATAAAGATTTAAAGATTTTTCCGTAATTGTCGTTGCCGATAACGGAGCAAAGAATAGGATTTGCACCCATAGATTTTATATTTAAGGCAACGTTTGCAGCACCTCCAAGTTTATTGTCGTTTTTTTCGACAGAAATCAATGGCACCGGAGCTTCGGGAGACAAGCGGGAAGTGTTACCGATTTTGTAAGAATCCAACATAACGTCTCCAATAACCAAAACGGTTTTTTGAGAAAAATCTTCTATATATTTTGCAAGGGTCTTATATTCAAGTTTCATTTCAAAACAAAAATAACTATTTTGCATGAAAAAAAAAAGATTTTTATTCTTAGGGATTTTTGAATCTCAATTTATACTTTTGCTAATACTGCAATAGAAAGACTCAAATTTTCGATTTTTAATAATTCTTCGGCACAAGCTTCTATTGTAGCTCCTGTTGTTAATACGTCATCTACTATCAGTATATGTTTGTTTTTTAGCACATCTTTATCTTTAATAAGAAACTTTCCTGAAACATTTTGCCATCGTTCTTCTTTGCTTTTTCGTGTTTGAGTTGTTGTTTCTTTATTTCTGATAAAATTATTTGTCAGTACGGGAATTTTTGTAATATTTGAAATTCCGTCGGCAATTTTTTCGCTTTGATTATATCCACGCCATTTTTGCCTTCTTGAATGTAATGGAACAGGAACAATAAAATCTATTTGAGAAAAAATTTCGTGCTTTTTCATTTCTGCTCCTAATTCTTCTCCTAATAAAATTCCTATTTCGGGTTTGTTTTTATATTTTAATTTATGTAAAAGTTTTCTATAATTACTGTCTTTTGTAAAAGAAAAAAGTGAGATTGCAGATTTTATAGGAACTCTTCCTGCAAGTAGTGTCAAAATAGGGTTTTTCTCATTGTCAAAATATACAGAGCGAGGCATTTCAACAAGACATTTTGAACATAAAATATTTTCGTTATGCACAAGTGGATTTGAGCAGCACTCGCAAGATCTTGGATAAATTATAAAGAAAAAGTCTTGTAAATATTGTAGGATTTTTTTCAGCATTTATTTTCCTAAGAGTTTAAACATATTTCTTTTATAATCTTCAACTCCCGGCTGGTCAAAAGGATTGATATTTAAAATATATCCACTTAAAGCACAAGCAAATTCGAAGAAATAAATTAAGTATCCCAAATTATATTCGTCTAAATTTTCCAAAACAATTGAGCTGCAAGGAACATTGCCATCTAAATGAGCCATCAAAGTTCCTTCACAAGCTTTTTCGTTAACAAATTCTATATTTTTCCCCGCAATATAATTTAACTGGTCTAAATTTTTTTCATCAAATGGTATTGTAACAGTTTTTTCTCTGTTATTTTTTATTGTGATAAATGTTTCAAAAATTATTCGTTCTCCCTGTTGAATATATTGTCCCATAGAGTGAAGGTCGGTAGTAAATGAAACGGAAGCAGGAAAAAGTCCTTTATTTTCTTTTCCTTCGCTTTCTCCATATAGTTGTTTCCACCATTCTGCGATGAAGTTTAACCGGAAATTAAAATTTGCAAGTATTTCAATTTTTTTTCCTGAATTATACAAATAATTTCTGAAAGCGGCGTAACGAATGGCAGCATTTTTTTCAATATCTGTTGAATTGCAGTCGTTAAAAGATGCTTTTGCACCGGCAATAAGCTTTTTGATATTAAATCCAGCAATTGCGATAGGAAGAAGTCCAACGGCAGTTAAGACAGAAAATCTTCCACCAACGTCATCGGGAATTACAAATGTTCTGTACCCTTCGTCTGTGGCAATGGTTTTTAAAGCTCCTTTGTTTTTATCTGTAATTGCAATAATATTATCACGCAAAAATTGTGGCGGATAAATGTTTTTCATTTCGTTTTGCAATAAGCGGAATGCAATTGCAGGTTCGGTAGTGGTTCCGGATTTTGAAATTATTACAACGGCAAAATTTTTTCCTTTTAGGTAATCCAATAATTCGGAATAATAATCTTCGGATAAAGTATGACCAGCAAAAATAATTTCGGGTTTATTTTTTGCAAATTGCGGTTTTAATGCTTCAATAACTGCTTTTGCTCCCAGATAAGAGCCTCCAATGCCAATTATGACAACAACATCTTTCTTTGAAAACTCTTTTGCAATGTTTTGAATTTTTGAAATATATTCTTCTGAAACAAAATCGGGTAAATCCAGCCAACCTAAAAAATCATTTCCTTTTCCATTTCTTTCTTTTAAAATATGATGGCTTTGTTGTGCCAACAATAAATTATTCTGGAAAGATTTTTCATTTTTAATGTTATAAATTTTATATTCCATTGTAATATTTGTTTATAATTAATTTTATAAAATTAAGAAAGATTTATGAGAATTAAAAATTTTTATTAGAAAATATTTTCATTTAAAAATTGAAATACAAACAAAAAAAAATACCCAAGGTTTTTGATCCTGAGTATTTTTTCGTATAAAATTAAAACATTATTTTACCATTGGAATTTGATCTTTAAAGATAGGAGATTTAACAACTTTTGCTTTAAGGTTTTTGTTTCTGATTCCAATATAAATTTCAGAACTTTCTTTCCAGAAACCTTTTTTTACATAAGCCATTCCGATTCCGATTTTCATCATTGGAGACATTGTTCCAGATGTAACAACTCCAATTTCGTTTCCTTCTGCATCATAAACCAAATATTCGTGTCTTGGAATACCTCTGTCGATCATTTCGAAGCAAACCAATTTTTTGTCGCAACCATTAGTTTTTAAATTTTCGTGATAAGCTCTATTTACGAAATTGTTGCCTTCAGTGAATTTGGTAATCCAACCTAAACCTGCTTCGATAGGAGATGTTTGGTCGTTTATATCGTTTCCATATAAGCAGAAACCCATTTCAAGACGGAGAGTATCTCTTGCGCCTAAACCAACATTTTTAATACCGAATTCTGCACCGGCTTCTAAAACTCCTTTATATAATTTTTCTGCATTTTTATTGTTAGTGTAAATTTCGCATCCACCTGCACCTGTATAACCTGTTGTAGAGAAAATTACTTCGTCGATTCCAGCAAAATTTTTAATTTCTTTGCAAGTATAATATTCCATATCGATAACGTTTTCGGAACATAATTTTTGCATAGCTTTAAGTGCGTAAGGACCTTGAACTGCCAATTGACAAATATCTTCAGAAATATTGATAAAATCAACGCCAAGTTTTAAACCCATTTCTACTGCGATTTTAGAACACCAATCCCAGTCTTTATCAATATTTGCTGCGTTAACTACCAATAAATAATAATCTTTTGTAAATCTATAAACCAACAAATCGTCAACAATACCGCCTTTGTCGTTTGGAAAACAAGAATATTGTACTTTTCCGTCAATTAAATCGGCAACGTTGTTAGAAGTTACTCTTTGAATAAAGTCGAAAGCTTTATCTCCTAATACTTTGAATTCACCCATATGAGAAACATCAAAAAGTCCGATTTTTTCTCTGCAAGTAACGTGTTCATCGTTGATGCCGGAAAATTCAATAGGCATGTTATATCCTGCGAATGGAGCCATTTTTGCTCCTAATTCAATATGAAATTTTGTGAATGCTGTATTTTTCATTTCTTATTTTTTCCACAAAGTTACATTTTTTTTCTGAAAAAAGAAAGTTTTGATTATTTTTTATTTTCTATTTAATTTCCCCAATTTTCCTTGTCTAAACTCCTGTAATGTATTGCTTCTGCAATATGAGATATTTGAATTTTTTCGCAGTTTTCTAAATCAGCTATTGTTCGAGAAACTTTTAATATTCTGTCGTATGCACGTGCCGACAAATCTAGTTTTTCCATTGCTGTTTTTAATAACTGTAAAGATTTATTATCCAATTGGCAGAAATCCTTTATTTGTCTTGTATTCATTTGAGCATTGCAATAAATACCTTTGTTTTTAAATCTTTCTCCTTGGATTTTGCGTGCTACGATAACTCTTTTCTGAATGCTTTCGGATTTTTCGCTTGCTACTTTTGTAGTAAGATTTTCAAAATTTACAGGAGTAACTTCCAGTTGAATATCAATTCTGTCGAGAAGTGGACCAGAAATTCTATTCAGGTATTTTTGGACAGTTCCGTGTGGACATGTGCATTCTTTTTCGGGGTGATTATAATATCCACATGGACAAGGGTTCATAGAAGCAACAAGCATAAGACTTGCGGGAAATTCCACAGAAAATTTTGCTCGTGAGATAGTTACAACTCTGTCCTCGATAGGTTGTCGCATAACTTCCAAGGCGGAGCGTTTAAATTCGGGCAGTTCATCGAGAAAAAGAACGCCGTTATGTGCCATAGAAATTTCGCCGGGTTGAGGATAACTGCCGCCACCAACCAAAGCGACATCGGAAATGCTGTGGTGCGGAGAACGAAATGGCCGTCTGATAATCAGCGAATGACCTCCAATAGTCGCTCCTGCTACTGAATGTATCTTAGTCGTTTCAATGGCTTCTTCTACGGTTAGCGGAGGTAAAATTCCCGGAAGTCTTTTTGCCAGCATTGTCTTTCCCGATCCCGGAGGACCTATCAAAATAATG
Organism: uncultured Bacteroidales bacterium; assembly: GCA_964493875.1. GTDB lineage: Bacteria > Bacteroidota > Bacteroidia > Bacteroidales > ML635J-15 > Bact-19. The sequence goes on from CAZBPT010000006.1 coordinate 52,929, forward strand.
TTATGCCCGCCCGCAGCAGCAACTTCTAATGCTCTTTTAACATTTTCCTGTCCTTTCACGTCTGCAAAATTTAGGTCTATATTATCTTCAAAATTGTTGAATTCCGCGTCAATGTCGATTTTAGTTTGCTGCAATGAATTATTATTTCCATTTAAAAAAGAAACTATTTCATTAATATGAGTTACGGGATAAACCTCCAAATCTTTAATAACAGCGGCTTCATTAGCGTTTTCGGCAGGAATTATCAATCCTTTAAAATTCTTTTCTTTAGCACAAATTGCAATTGGTAAAGCACCTTTTATAGGTTTAATATAACCATCTAAAGAAAGTTCTCCCATGATTATATATTTATCTAGCTTATCTGCTTTTATTTGTTCCGATGCTGCCAAAACGCCTATTGCAATTGTTAAATCGTAGGCGGTACCTTCTTTTCGTATATCTGCGGGTGCCATATTTATTACGATTCTTTTTCCCGGCCATTTATAATTGTTGCTCGTTAATGCACTAATAATTCGTTGCTGGCTTTCCTTCACGGCACTGTCGGGCAAACCAACTAAATAATAATTTATTCCTTGAGAGATATTTACTTCTACAGTAATCAAATTGGCATTTATACCTTCTACGGCACTGCCATAAGTTTTTACTAACATAATCTTTTCATTTTTTGCAAATGTAAAATCATCATTTTATATTAGTCGGTATTAAAATGCTTATATTCGTTTATCATTCGTTTTAATTGATTATACACGGTTTTATATTTGATTTGCAGAGAAATAAAAAATATTAAATTATAATAATTTTTTCAGGGGAAAATATTTTTTTTGTAATTTTTAGATAATTTTATAAAAGAATTCACAAAAAAACCGACCTAAAAGGTCGGCTAATAATATTAAAATTTTAATGATTTGTTATTATTTTTTTTCTAAAGTTATAATAACAGAACTATTTTCCAAAATTGTACCTTTTAATTTGAGTTCTGTTTTTGTAAGTTTAAGAATTTCAGATTCTTTCGGAAGGAATTGAATCATTGAAGATGAAGAAGAAGAAGAGGAGCCCTCGATTTCGAGAAGTGTTTTGTCGTCAGAAAATTCCCATTCAAATTTATCACTATTATTTAAAAGATTATTAATACTGTAATTAAAAGTGCCGTTTCCGTCTTTTTCAAAAACAATATTTTTAAAAGAAATTGACATATCACCTTGGCTAAGGCTATTCATATCTAAAGGTTCTCCGTTAATTAATAATTCACTTATAGTCCAAGTTCCTGTAATTCTAGTTTTAGATGCGTATCCACCTTCTTCGTATTTGGTACAAGAGGAAATAGAGATTGTTGCAAAAGCAATTAATAAAACAAAGATATTTTTTTTCATAATATAAAATTTTTTAATTAAGAGATATTATTTTTAATAAAATCGTCTAATGCGTCTTGAAGGCTTGGGAATTGTGAACATGGAGATTTAATATTTACTTTTAATCCGTATTTTTCTGCCATTCTATATGTATTTTCTCCGACAGTACCAATAATTTTATCGTATTTCTCAATGTCTTGGAAATTTTCTTTTAGTGAATTTATTCCTGCAGGGCTAAAAAAAAGTAAAATTTCGTAATCGTCAATTTTGATATCCGACATATCAGCACTTAAGGTGCGGAAGAGAATTGCTTTTCCGTAGCTTAAGTTTTCTTCTTCCATGATTTTAGGGATATCTTGTTTATGAACTTCACTTAATGCGATGAGAAATTTTTCGTCAGGATATTTTTTTAAGACATTTCTTAGTCCGGCTGTAGTTCCATCTTCGCTGTAAAAAATTTTTCTTTTTCTATATATGATATATTTTTGCAAATAATTTGCTAAAGTGGGATACATGCAGAAATACTTCCAATTTGGATTTGGTTTAATTTTTAATTCGTCGATTGTTTCGAAGAAAACATCAATAGCGATTTTACTATAAAAAACCATGGAAGTAAATTTGTTGATATCTACTTTGCTTTCTAAAAATTCTGACGCAGGAATTCTTGCTACTTTAACAAATGGTTGAAAATCTACTTTGATTTTATATTTATCTGCAATTTTCTGAAAAGGTGAAACACCGAATTCAGGTTTTGGCTGTGATATTAAAATATTTTTAATTCTCATAAATATACTAAATTATAAATCCTTAAAAAAATCTCTTACCAACTTTTCCATAACTTAAACAATATAAGGTACGGAATAATTTCAATTATACAAAAATACAAAAAAATACGGTAATTTAAAAATTTTTTTTTCAAATTTATTTTTACAAACGAAATAATTTTCAAGATAAAACTAATAATAAAGAGGCTTATAAGGAAATAAGTAAATATTAAACTGTAGTTTTCTATGTAGAGCGAAAGAAAAGGGAATAGTGTTAAAAAGGGCAAAATAATTAATGAGATACAAATAGAAATGAGAGTATTTGTTTTTATGTAATTAAGAGCTTCTTTCCTTTTATCAAAAATAATACTCAAAAAGTATGTGAAAAATATTTTTACCGCCAAAAATAACGTAAATACCGCAAGACAAATAAAGAAATTTGTTAATAAAGTGTTTTTTAATATTAAGAAATTCAGGTCTATTTTATTTGTTAATACAGACAGTGAAAGTGAGAAAACCGCCAAGGAAATAATTAATGGGATTATAGATTTTTTGACAAATACACCCAATCGGTTTTCGATATTTTTTTTATCGAAAAAAAAATAATTTCTCCAGATTTGACTAAAAAAACTGTCTTGAGGGTTTGTAAATAATAAAGCAATAATACAAATACATGAAATAATGAAAATTATTTTGATTTCCAAAAAATCATATTGTCTTAATGAAGGAATCATAAAAATTCATTATTTCAAGAGATGAGATTAATTATTAAGAATATCGTAAATTGTATTTAATTTTGGAGAAAGAATAATTTCTATTCTGCGGTTTTTTGTTCTTGCTTCTGCTGTGTTGGCAGTATCAACAGGGATAAAGCTACTTCTTCCGGCAGGAATTAAATTAATAGGATTAATTTTTGAATTTGCCAATAATATTTTCACGATTGCAGTAGCTCTTTTTACGCTTAAATCCCAATTGTCTTCAATATTTCCGTTGCCTCTAAATTCTAAATTATCGGTATGTCCTTCAATCATAATATTTATGTCGGGATTTTTTTCAATAGCGGTAGCAATTTTTTTAAGAGCTTCAACACCTTTGCTGTCAACGTCCCATTTTCCGGATTTGAACAATAATTTTTCTTCCATGGAAACATAAACATTTCCATCTTTTGTATAAACGCTCAATCCATTGCCTTCAAAGCCTTGTAATGCATCAAGAAGACTTTGTTTTAATGCTTTCATTGCATTTTGTTGTGCGTTTAATTTATCTTCAAGTTCTTTTACTCTTTTGTTTTTTTCGTATGTTTCTTTTTCTTTAATTCCTAATTGAATTCCGAGTTCTTCCAAATTAGCTTTTTCGGCATTAAGTCTTTTTTCTAATTCTCTCAATTCGTCTTCTTTTCTTATCAACTCTTCTCTTGTGTTTTGCAATAATTGCAATGCACGCGCAGATTCTTCATCAGCACCTTTTCTTAGAGATTCTTGAATTTTTAATAAATCTGTATATAAGTTGTTAACTCTCTCATAATCTTCCGACAAGGTTTTATATTTCTTATCATTTGAAGCATAATTTTCGGCGAGAGTAGCGTTCTCTTTGCTCAGCTTAGAAACTTCTGCTTCTAATTCCAAGTTTGTACTCGTTAATTTTTCATTATCTTCAATTAATTTGTTCTTTTCGTCCTTACAACGATTGTAATCGGCTTTTGCGTCATCCAATTGTTTTGTTGGTACGCAAGAAATTGATATTACGCTTAATATACAAAATGCCAACAATAATAAAATTGATTTATTCATATAATATTTTTTACAAATTTATAATAAAAAAAAAATTAAAAAAAATAATAATAAAAAAATGTAATTTTTGTTAATAGATAGTGTAGTAAGAAATAATGAGCATCGATAAAAAATATCGTTATTTATCAAAAATTAATAGTCCTAGCGATTTAAAAAAACTTGATCTAGATAAATTGGACGAGTTATGTTTTGAGTTGCGAAAATTTATTATTGAAAATTCCGCTAATAATCCTGGTCACTTAGGCTCTAGCCTAGGAGTGATTGAACTTACTGTTGCTCTTCATTACACTTACAATGTTCCTTATGATAATCTTGTTTGGGACGTTGGCCATCAGGCTTACGCACATAAAATTCTCACAGGACGTAGAGACGTTTTTGATACAAACAGAACCTTTGGCGGAATAAGTGGTTTCCCTTCGATTAAAGAAAGTGATTATGACTGTTTTGGCGTGGGTCATTCTTCTACAAGTATTTCTGCAGCTTTAGGTTTTGCCATTGCTGCGAAACTTAATAACGAAAATCGACATTCTATTGCAGTTATCGGAGATGGAGCTTTAACAGGAGGCGAAGCTTTTGAAGGACTAAACAATGCAGGTGTTTCTAATAGCGATATCCTAATTATTTTAAACGACAACGATATCTCTATAGATAAAAGTACTGGTGCTTTAAATGAATATCTTACCGATTTATCTACCTCCAAAGCATATAATTCCTTGAAAAATGATGTTTGGAATTTTATGGAAAAGTTAAGAAACAAAGGAATAAATATTCAAAGGCCTACACAAAAACTCGACAATATTTTGAAATCTATGGTGATGAAGAGCAGTAATCTTTTTGAAGCTCTTCACATTCGCTATTTTGGTCCTGTTGATGGTCATAATGTTGTTTCTTTGCAAAGAACTTTAAATGATATTAAAGACATTAAAGGTCCAAAAATTTTACATATTTTTACTACAAAAGGAAAAGGATACAAAAGTGCCGAAACTAACCAAACATTATGGCATTCTCCGGGAAAATTTGACGTAAATACTGGCGAATTAATAAGTACAAGCATTGACAATCAGCCTCAAAAGTATCAAGATGTTTTTGGTGACGCTATTGTTGAATTGGCAAAGCAAAACAAGAATATAGTTGCAATTACACCTGCAATGCTTTCAGGCTCGTCTTTAAATAAAATGAAAAATGTTTTTCCCGACAGATGTTTTGATGTCGGAATTGCAGAACAGCACGCCGTAACTTTTGCTGCAGGACTTTCTGCCGCAGGACTTATTCCTTATTGTAATATTTACAGTAGCTTTGCCCAACGTGCTTATGACCAGATTATTCATGACGTGGCTTTGCAAAATTTGCATGTCGTTTTTTGTTTCGACCGTGCAGGAATCGTTGGTGAAGACGGTGTAACTCATCAAGGAGTTTTTGATTTATCCTTTGCTCGCTGTATCCCAAATTTATGCATTACAGCTCCTTCGAACGAATTTCAATTGAGAAATTTATTATATACTGCTCAATTAGAAAAAAATAATTTCCCGATAATTATTCGTTACCCGCGAGGAAAATCTGTTTTTTCAAAATCAGAGATTAATTTTGAAGAACTTGAAATAGGAAAAGGTATTTGTTTGAAAAAACATAAGGAAATTGCCATAATTGCCGTAGGTCATGGTGTTAATATTGCAAATGAAGCAATATCAATGCTGGAGAAAAAAAATATTTTTGTGTCGCTATATGATTTTATTTTCATAAAACCACTTGATACAAATTTATTACAAGATGTTGTTGACAATCATAAATTTGTAATTTCTGTTGAAGATAATGTTCTCGCAGGAGGTTTTGGTTCAGCGGTTTCTGAGTATATTACAGATAATAACATTCAAATAAAATTTAAGCGTCTTGGAATAAAAAATATTTTTGTTGAACACGGGGAAAGAAATCGCTTGATAAAAGAATGTGATTTTGATGCTCAATCAATTTGTAGAGAAGTTTATCGTTACTTAAAAATTGAAGATTAGAATGGCGAAGAAAAATTTGATATTACTGATAATTTTAGTAATTGTTGTTTTATTTCTTTCTTTTTTTGATTTAACTCTTGGAGATATTTCAATAAGTTTTTCCGATATAAAAGATATAATTTTCTCTCAAGCAGATGAGGATATTTCATTAGTGTTTAAGGAATTTCGTTTTCCGCGTGTGATGGCTGCAATATTATGTGGTGCAGCGTTGTCGGTTGCAGGTTTGGTAATGCAGTCTTTGTTTAGGAATCCTTTGGCAGGACCTTCAATTTTGGGAATTAGCAGTGGTGCAAGTTTAGGCGTGGCTGTTGTTGTTATGGGTTCTTCCTTGTTGAATATCAATATTTTAAATTCAAATTTATCTTTGGTAATTGCAGGAGCAATAGGAGCAGCATCAGTTTTGCTATTAATTATTCTTGTGTCTTTTCGCATCAAAGACATGGTTAGCATATTGATAATCGGAATATTAATTTCAGGAGTGATAACGGCAATAATAAACGTATTACAATATTTTGCAAATAATATTTATGTAAAATCATACGTAATTTGGACTATGGGCTCACTCACCGCATTAAATTTTTCCGACATTTATATTTTGTTCCCATTAATAGTTATAGTGTTATTACTAACATTCTTAATGTCGAAAAAATTAAACTTATTATTGTTGGGAGAAGAAATAGCAATAACAATGGGAGTCAACATAAAAGCAGTTAAACTGATTTTATTTTCATTAATGAGTATATTAACCGGTGCGATAACTGTTTATTGCGGACCAATAGCATTTATAGGAATTGTTACTCCTCATATAGCACGTCGAACATTTAATTCTTCAAACCATTTTTTACTTATACCGGCGAGCATTTTGTATGGAATAATGTTTTTGCTTTTGGGAGATATTATTGTGAATTTAATGCCAATGAATGGCGTTTTGCCGATAAATTCTATAACCTCAATATTGGGAGCACCGTTCATAATTTGGATAATAGTAAAAAATAAAAGAACATTCATTTAATAATGGGCAATATATTATCAATAGAAAAATTACAAGTTGGATATAAACAAGCTTTGATGCCCGAACTAAATTTCGAGGCAAAGACAAATGATTTTATTGCCATTTTAGGAAGAAACGGAATAGGAAAATCTACATTTCTACATACAATAGTAGGGTTACAGAAAAAACTTTCCGGAGAAATTTTTTATAACGGAAAAAATATTAATGAAATAAAATTGTCGGAAAAATCCAAAATAATAAGTTATGTTCCTTCGCAAGTTTCTTTTTTATTAAATTTTTCTGTATATGATTTATTGGCAATGGGACGCAGTCCTTATACGAATGTTTTCAATAAAATTTCAGAAAACGACAAAGAGATAATTGAAAAAGAAATTGTAAAATTTAATATCGATCACATCAGAAATAAAAATTTAGATGAAATAAGCGATGGAGAAAAGCAACGAGCAATGATAGCACGTTGTTTTGTACAACAAACGAAGTTAATTGTAATGGATGAACCAACATCATTTTTGGATTATTACAATAAGCAAAAACTTTTTTTGGATTTGTTGAAATCTACGAAAGAAGAAAACAAAACAATAATATTATCTACACATGATCTTGCATTGGCTACCAAGTATTGTGATAAAATATGGATACTTGGGAGTAATCCTAAAGAATATACAATTGAAGAGTTAAAAGAAAATAAAATTTTAGAAGAAGAACTGTCGTTCAGTTTTTGATTTTTTTAACGAATTTTTTTATGCTGTGCAACATAAAAAAAATAATTTTACTAAAAATTCCGAAAACAATAAACAAAATACAAAAAACTCTGTCTAATAAGAAATTAATAATTAAAGATACAAAATAATTATATTATTTTCGATTTTGTATTTTTAAATAAATAAATTATTCTTTTGACAAAATAATCATGAAAAAACTTATATTTATTATAATTATATGTTTTGAAACTTTTGTAACTTTTGCCCAATTTGGCGGAGGAGACGGCACAGCAGCAGACCCATATCAGATTTACACAAAAGCACATTTAGAAGAACTCAACGAAAGTGTACTGCTTGGCAATTCGTTTACAGGAGATAATTTTGTTTTAATGAACGACATTTCAGACTCTTTACGGACTTCAATCGGCGTAAATTTTAATTATAGCGGGGGCGGAGCAACTACACCATTTAATGGGACTTTCAACGGAAAAGGTCATAACATTGTTTTAGCAATAGATGACACTACTACTCCTTTTTTGTTTGCTCAACTTAATGGAAATGCAATAATAGATTCTCTTAACATTACAGGTTATATTTTTCAAAGTTATGGATTTTGCTATGAAAATTATGGAACAATAAGAACTTGTATAAATAATCTTTTAGGGGATAATATTTATGGTAATCAAACTGGAATATGTTGGACTAATTATGGTATAATAGAAAACTGTATTAATAATGCAAATTTATTTGGATGTCGCCTTGGTGGAATATGTGATGATATCACACATAGTAATAATTTTTCCTCTCCACCTAAAATTATAAATTGTGTTAATAATGCAACTATTATTATAAACAATGAATTTTCGTCAGCAATAGCTGGAGGTATTTGCATAGTGGCTCACCAATCGCATTACTACACTCCGCTAATAATAATAGAAAATTCTATAAATAAAGGAGATTTTATTCCAATGGGGAATCAAGAAATATATATAGTTGGTGGAATTGTTGCCAATGCTCTTTATGCAAAAATAACGAACTGTCAAAATTATGGCAATATTACATCTAATGTATTCCGTTTAGGTGGTATTGTGGGAGAGTGTGTATCAGGTACTTGCGAAATAAATAACTGTTCAAATTATGGCAAATTGCATGGAAATAATATGGTTGGAGGTATTATGGCTTATGGATCAGGTTATTCTATAAAAAACTGTTTTAACAGTGGTAACATACGAGGATTATATTATGGAGGGATTGTTTATTTTATGAGTTTTATAGATGGCAATCCTAACTATTCTCCTGATACTCTAGTGTTTAACCTTAATGTTGCAAATATAAATAATTCTGCAATTACAATGAATAATAACGTAACAATAATAGACAGTTCTTTTGTTTTTCGTAACTACTACGACAAACAAATGTGCCTCGGTAAAGGTATTGGCGAAGCAGATATACAAGGTTCTGCCGAAGGCAAATTAACTACAGAACTAACTGGTACCAGCCCCGAATTGCAGGCAATGCTCGGCACTGGCTGGTCTTACTCCGAAGGCCGTTACCCAATTCCTTTAGGCTTAGAAAACGACAGCATGGCATTAGTGGCAGCTTCACCGGTTTATCTGCATTTTGAAGACGAAGTAAACTACAATCATGTTGATAGTGTTACAAGCAATTTCACAGTAGGGCTCGGAAATAATGTAAGCTGGAATGAAACATTCGACAATGTTAACATTAACAACGAAAATGTTACGCTCTTAAATTTGGGTGATGAATATTTAACTGTCAGTTTAGGAGATTACAATAAAACAGTACAAATAAATATTTTAGACATTGAACCTATAGACATTCAGGAAAATATTACAGAAAAAGAAATTGTAATATCTCCAAATCCTGCAAAATCCAATTTTAGCATAAAGGCGACATTGCCAGTAGAAAAAATTGAGATAATCGGTATTAATGGTAACTTGCTATACAATATAAATTGCCAGGGTGAAACAGAAATAAAAATAAATACCGAACTCTGGGCAAAAGGAATATATTTTGCTAAAATTACAACAACAGACGGAGAAGTAATTACAGAAAAAATAATTTTTGAATAAAAATAATTTATTTTTTACAAAAGATAAATATAAAATTGTTTTGTAAAATAATTTCATTATCTTGTAAATAATTAATAACCAATAAAAAATAATAATCATGAAAAAACTTATATTTATTATAATTATATGTTTTGAAACTTTTGTAACTTTTGCCCA
>CAZBPT010000007.1:0-7456 GCA_964493875.1 uncultured Bacteroidales bacterium
GGTTTATCTGCAATTCGTAGTAACTTGGAAGAAAAATATGCCGGAACAGGCGTTTTTATTCCTGATTTTGAAGCTAAAATAAATGCTTTCATAAACAGCGACAAATATCCTTTTACTCTTTCAATTACTTATCCTGCTACAGGTCAATATGGTCAAGATATTTTTGAAAATATTTTGTCGGATGAAGTAACTGAAATTCAAATGGTAGATGGACCTCCTTTTGCTCTTGCTCTAGGCATGATAGCAGAAGTTCCTACCGGTTTGAGCCTTAAAATAGTGCTAAGAGGTGGAATTTGGAGTTATTCTCAGAGTACTGATATAGTTAATTGGACAGTGTCTACTTATAATACAACTGAAAAAACTCAAGAATTTGTAGTAACAAATAGTGGTGCTAAGAGTGATATTTTGATGATATTTCAAAATTCTAATTTTGAACCACCAACTGGCAGTATTTTCATTGATTATTACGAAAATGGAGCAACAACACCTACAAAAACAAAAGAATTAATATTTAATGTTCCTGTACACGTACAACCAAGTAAATAAAAAATATTTTTTCAATAAAAAAGAACAAAATGTTTTTGGCATTTTGTTCTTTTTTTTATTATGTTTTCTATTATTGGTACAAGAGAAAATAATATTGAAAAAACTTTATAAAATCAACTTGTTTTTTATAAGAAAAAAATTTATCTTGTATAAAATTTTACAAATCGCTATGAAAAAATCATTTTATTTATTATTTATTTTAGTCTTTTCGTCAAGTTTACTAATTTCTCAAAAAAGCACAGTAGATACTTTAACGTTTATTAAAGCACAAGATTTACTAAATAATAGTAGTTCGGGATATTTAGCTTATAAAGCGAATTACAAAACACCAGACTATGATTTCCATTGTTACGCTAAGCAATATTTTATTAAAAATGGAAACAAAATTACTGCTATGTATATTATGCAATATGAAGATAATGGTATTTATGAATACGTTTATTATCAAGATACTTTATTAACGTATGCTTATATTTCAAATGAGATTATTACAGGGAAGCAATATACTTTAAATCCTCAAACGGGTAGTATAAATAAATTTAGAATGTTGATTAATAAAGATATTTTATCTACTTCTCCATATAAAGCAAGATATTATGATAGCATACAATCAGGCAAACAACTAATAGTAGCCGAAGTAGACTCTACAAATATTGCTAATAAGATAGGACATAGTAATAAATCCTTAAAAATTGTATTAAATAAAGAAGATCTAACTTTAAACTATTATAAAACTAATACCGAATATTTTTCTTTCGGAACTATTGATGACTTTAGTAATACAGAGTATATAATTGATTCCATTTCATTATATCCAGATACCAATAAAGATGTTGAGAATTTTATTAAATATAAATATCATAAATTAATTTTGCTTAATCTGAGAAGGAATGCCGATTTGGATATCATTATGAAAAAATAAAAATTCAATTAGCTTCCGCGAAAACTTTCTAAATTGTGAGGACGTCATAGTATGGCGTTCTTAGTTTTTTTTAACCTTTAAGATTAATAACTAATCAACAATCATTATTTATCATAAAAACTTTATAATTATTTTAGCACTAAACACAATTTTATTATTTATTTTCATAATTATTGCAATTAAGAAAGAAAACACAATGCCAATAATAAAGGCTTTTTACAAAAGTTTTTTAACAAAAATAAAAAAACAATAAAATATTTTTTTATCTTTGTAAAGTATAAAAAATATTGATGAAAAAAATTTCAGTTATAATAATCTTTTTCTGTTTAAGTTTCACCGTTGTCTTCTGCCAAAACAATTCAAAAAATCAAGATAATAAAAACGGTGCAAACATCAAAAAGGAATATAAAGCATTGAGTATCGCATTTTATAATGTGGAAAATCTTTTTGACACAATTGCAGATCCAAACGATTCCGAGTTCACACCACAAGGACCAAATCATTGGAACAGTCCAAAATATTATGAAAAATTATCTCATATTGCTTCCGTAATCTCACAAATAGGAAAAGAAGAAACAGGTGCTCCTCCTGCTGTTATCGGATTAAGCGAAATTGAAAATATCTCTGTACTTGAAGATTTAGTAAAACAAGAAGCCCTAGCAAAATACAATTATCAAATTGTTCACCGTGACGGTTCCGATTTACGTGGAGTTGACTGTGCTTTATTATATCGTCCCGAAATCTTTAAAGTATCTGATGTAAAAATGTATAAACTTATTTCTGCACAGAAAGATTTTATTACTCGCGACCAAATAACGATCACCGGAGATTTCGATGGAGAAGAAATGACATTTATTGTTCTGCATTATCCGTCACGCCGAGGTGGTGAAAAAAGGAGTAGCCCTCGCAGAATTGAAGCTGCCGAACTCACTCGCAAAATCACGGACTCTATCTTTGCAGTTAATCCACTTGCAAAAATCGTTGTAATGGGCGATTTGAACGATGATCCAACTGACATCAGCATAAAAAAATATTTAAGAACCACCGACAGTAAAGAAAAAGCTATCGACGGTACTTTGTATAATCCAATGGAAGTTTTGTTTAAAAAAGGTGTGGGCTCTCTTGCTTACAACGACAAATGGAATTTATTCGACCAAATAATAATAAGTCCTGGATTTCTTATTAAAAACAGCCCCAACTATATTTTTTATAATGCAAAAGTCTTCAAAAAATCTTTTCTACTTCAAAAAGAAGGTCGCTTTAAAGGTTACACTTGGAGAACTTACGTTGGAAATACTTATCAAGGAGGTTATAGCGACCACTTGCCAACTTATATTATTATTGTAAAAGAAAAATTATAATCTTTATTTTTATTAAAAATTTTATGAAAAAAATCCTTCTGCTGTTTTTTATCTTGCAACCATTTATTATTTTTTCTCAACATAATTCCGAAAAAGTAATTCCGCAAGAAAAATATGGTTCACACACAGAATGGTCACCTCAAGACAAACATTTTTCATATATTTTTTTAAATTATGCCACCGCTATTCCATTTTCGAAGAATATTGAAAACCCAGGGAAAGCAGGGAATTTTAATCTGGGATACTCCTACCGATATAAAATTGTAAAAGCATTTGATATTGGAGCTGAGCTGAATTACTCGCTCAGATTTTCTGGGATAAAAAATGACAATCGAAATATCTTCGACAGTTTGATAACATTTACTCCTCAGAAAATAACTACTATCAGCAACGGCATTGGTGCAGCATTGTTTTGTCGTTTTAACTTAAAATATGCAAGTCACAGACAATTAGGATTGTTTATTGATTTAGGTACATTCTATTCATATTCAATTGGCAATAAAATGGTCTTCACAGATAGCAACAGCGACAAAAACCAATCATACAAATATAGAAGTACAATAAAAAATGCAGGATTTTTAGAAGACAATGGTTTTGGACCTTTTTTACGTCTCGGATATAATTATATATCTTTCTATTGCAAATATGATTTTTCGAATTGGATAATAAATTATGGAGAATCCAACACAGACTACTCTCGCTCTGCACTCCTACTTGGATTGCAATTAAATCTTTACAGAAAATAAAAGCCTTTTTTAAGACTCTTTCAAAATAACATCGTGAGAACCACCTTCAATAATACTTGTTGAAGAAACCAAAGTTATTTTTGAATTATCTTGTAATTCTTTTATTGTCATTGCACCGCAACTACTCATTGTAGCTTTAAGTTTTCCCAGAGTAATATTCAAATTATCTTTTAGTTTTCCGGCATAAGGAACATAGCTATCAACACCTTCTTCAAATTTCAATCCCTCATTTCCACCGGCATCATAACGTTGCCAATTTCTTGCTCTATTAGAACCTTCACCCCAATATTCTTTCAGATAACTTCCGTTAATCATTATTTTTTTTGTAGGGCTTTCATCAAAACGAGCGAAATAACGACCCATCATAATAAAATCGGCACCCATTGCCAAAGCTAAAGTAATATGATAATCATGAACAATACCGCCGTCTGAACAAATCGGAATATAAATTCCGGTTTTTTTATAATAATTATCTCTGGCTTTTGCTACATTCAACAAAGCTGTTGCCTGGCCCATACCAATTCCTTTTTGTTCTCTTGTAATACAGATGGAACCTCCACCGATACCAACCTTAATAAAATCGGCACCCTGCTCTGCCAAATAATTAAAACCATCTTCATCAACAATATTACCGGCACCAATTTTTAAAGTATCTCCATATTTTTCACGAACAAACTTAATAACATCGCCTTGCCATTCTGAAAAACCATCGGAAGAATCAATACAAAGAACATCAACTCCGGCTTCCTTTAGTGCAGGAATACGTTCAGCATAATCTCTTGTGTTAACACCTGCTCCTACCAATAAACTTTTATGTGAATCCAACAATTCATCAGGATTTTCTTTATGATTTTCATAATCCTTTCTAAAAACAAAATATTTTAAATTTTGATTTGCGTCAATGATAGGTAACGCATTAATTTTTCTTTCCCAAATTAAATCGTTTGCCTCATCTAAAGTAATTCCAAAACGTCCAACAATTAATTTTGAAAAAGGAGTCATAAAATCAGCAATTTTTTTTCTCGGGTCATCATAACCGATACGATAATCACGGCTTGCAACCAATCCTAACAATTTTCCATTAGGACTTCCATCTTCTGTAATTCCAATAGTAGAGAAACCTTTCTGCTTTTTTAGATTTATAACATCTTGTAAAGTATGATTGGGGGTAAGATTTGCATCACTAACAACAAAACCTGCTTTGTACTTTTTTACTCTGCGAACCATTTCAGCTTGACTTTCAATAGATTGAGAACAATAAATAAAAGATAAACCTCCATTGCGAGCAAGAGCGATAGCCATTTTATCATCGGAAACCGATTGCATAATAGCAGAGATAAAAGGCACATTTAAGGAAATTGACGAATTCTCACCTTTTTTAAATTTCACCAAATTGGTTTTTAATTTTATGTTATCTGGAACGCATTCTTTTGATGTAAGACCAGGAATTAATAAATATTCACTAAAAGTTCTCGAAATTTCGTCAATAATCTTTGTCATATTAATAATTTATACAAAAATAATAAAATTTTATATTAATAATAGCGAAAAAAATAAATATCTTTTATTTACGCTTTTTAAAAATTATATTGAAAAATGCAAAAAAAAAATTAATTTTGTATAAATAGAAAAAAATGAGAAAAATCTTTTTAGTTTGCTTTTTAGCAATTATTAGCGTTAGTTTGTGTTTATCACAAGAGTTAACGGACAAACTACCACAAGACCCAAAAGTTATCGTTGGCAAATTAGACAACGGAATGACTTATTACATTAGAGAAAACAAAGTTCCAGAAAAACGTGCCGAATTTACACTCGTTGTTAATGCCGGTGCAGTTTTAGAAGATGAAGACCAACAAGGTTTAGCTCACTTCTGCGAACACATGGCTTTTAACGGAACAAAAAATTTTCCTAAACATGAATTAATAAATTATATGGAATCTATCGGTATGAAATTTGGTGCCGAAGTAAACGCATATACTTCATTTGATGAAACTGTTTATGGAATTACAGTACCAACCGACAACGAAGAATTTGTAGACAAAGGATTACTTGTTCTTCACGATTGGGCATCAGAAATATCATTTGAAGAACAAGAAATAAAAGACGAAAGTGGAGTTATTCATGAAGAATGGCGTATGAGTCAAGGTGCTTCTCTTCGTATGCAACAAAAAATGCTTGATGCTATTTTTAATGGTTCAAAATATGCAAAAAGAGTTCCTATCGGATTAATGGAAATTGTTGACAACTGCAAACCTGATGTTATTAAACGTTTCTACAAGGATTGGTATCGTACTGATTTAATGGCTGTTGTTGTTGTTGGAGATTTTGACGGTAAAGTAATTGAAAATAAAATTAAAGATTTATTTGGAAAAATTAAAGAATCAGAAACAAAAAGAGAACGTGTTTATGAATCTATTCCTGACAACAAAGAACCTATTATTGCTGTAGCATCTGACAAAGAAGCTCCTGGTTCTCAAATAATGATGTTATACAAACACCCAAGAAAAGCAGAAATCACAGTTGCTGATTACAGAGAAGGCCTTATTGAAAAATTAATCTCAACAATGTTGTCTAATCGTTTATCAGAATTAACTCAAACAGAAAATCCTCCTTTCGCAATGGCTGTAACTGCTATTGAAGACTTTATCGGTCCACTTAAAGCTTTTATGAGCGTTGGAATGATGCAAAATAACGATTACAAAAGATGTTTGGAAAGTATTGTTCTTGAAAATAATAGAATGGATCAACACGGATTCACACAAACAGAATTAGACCGTGTAAAAAAAGCTTTCTACAAACAATTTGAAAGTGCTTACAACGAACGTGAAAAAGAAAAATCTTCTTCTTACGTAAGAGAATATCAAAGTCATTTCTTATTCCCACACACACCATTCCCAGGTATTGAATACGAATTTAACATTATAAAAAAACATTTAGACGGAATTACATTACAAGAAGTTAACGACATTGCAAAAAAACAAGTTACTGAAGAAAATCTTGTAATCGTTGTCATGATGCCTGAAAAAGAAGGTGTAATAGTTCCAACAGAAGAAGACGTATTAAAAGTATACCAAGAAAGTTCAAAACAAAAAACAGAAGCTTATGTTGACAAAACATCTGATAAACCATTTATCGAAAAAATGCCTACAAAAGGAAAAGTAGCAAAAGTAAAAAAAGATAAATTATTAGGAAGCGAAACATGGACATTAAAAAATGGAATTACTGTTGTTTTGAAACAAACCGACTATAAAGACGATGAAATCTTATTCTATGCTGAAAGTTGGGGCGGAAGTTCTCTAATTTCCGATAAAGATTATATCAGCTGCCAAATAGCTTGTGACGTTGCTAACGAAAGCGGAATGGGCAATTATGACAAAACTGAATTTGACAAATACATGTCTGAAAAAAATGCAAGAATAAATCTTTCCATCAACGATGTTAATGACGTGATTTCTGGTCAATCTACAGTTGCTGATTTTGAAACATTATTACAATTAATATATGTTCAATTTACAAATCCAAGAATATCTGAATCTGCTTTCAAATCTTATATTAATAAAACAAAAGCATTATTAGAAAATAACGCATTATCACCTGAATCTGTTTGGCAAGATTCTATCTCTTGGTTATTTGGAAACAGACATTTCCGTTCACGTGCTTTAACTCCTGCAGTTCTTGACGAAGCAAAATATGCAAGAGTAAAAAATATTTTTGAAAACCGTTTCAGTGACCCAAAAAACTTCACATTCTATTTTGTTGGAAATATTGATTTAAAGAAAGCTAAACCTCTTATTGAACAATATATTGCTTCTCTTGAAGGTGTTGAAAGAACCGAAACTTATAAAGATTTAGGAATTCGTCCTCCAAAAGGAAAAATTGAA
>CAZBPT010000007.1:7556-27568 GCA_964493875.1 uncultured Bacteroidales bacterium
AAGAACCGAAACTTATAAAGATTTAGGAATTCGTCCTCCAAAAGGAAAAATTGAAGAACCTGTTCATAAAGGACAAGATGCTAAATGTATGGAAATATGTTTATTCCACGGCGAAGCGGATTATAATATGATTAACAACATGCATCTTGATGGTTTGTGCGAAATTTTGACAACAAAATTATTAGAAGAAATACGCGAAAAAGAAAGTGGCGTTTATTCTATTGGTGCTTATCCCAATTTCTCAAAAGAACCATATTCTCGTTTTGTAGTTCAAATTTTTTATAGCTGCGACCCTGCAAGAGAAAAAGAATTATTCTCTAAAATAATGGCAATCATTGATAATCTTCAAAAAGGAAATATGACTGATTCCGACATAGAAAAAACTATTGAAAAAATGAAACGTGAATATGAAACAAATTCTCGCGAAAACAGAACTTGGAGAAATACTCTTAGAAGTGTTCAAAGAGGAGAAATCACAGCTAACGATTATGTTAATTATTTGACCATCCTAAAAGAACAAATTAACATTGAAAATATGACAAAAGCTGCAAGAAACTTCTTACAAGCTGATAATTATTTAAAAGTATATTTACTTCCTGAAAAATAGTATTAAATAAATTTAATAAATTATACCTGTTTCAATTTAAAGAAACAGGTATTTTTATTTAAAAAAACTAAAAAAAATATTATTTTTGCCAAAAAAAATGACATTTACACCCGAAATTGAATTTCAAGATAGGAAAACAATAAAAAAATTCCAAGAACAAAAGTTAAATGAATTATTAAACTATTTAGCAAGAAATTCAAAATATTATCAAAATGTTTTTACCAATAACAAAATAAACATTGATAAAATTAAGACATTAGAGGATCTGCAAAATATTCCATTAACGACAAAGGAAGATTTACAAAAATACAATGATGATTTTTTTTGTGTTCCAAAATCTCAAATTGCAGATTATATGACTACTTCAGGAACACTAAGCGACCCAACTGTATTTGCAGCAAGTTCAAAAGATTTGGAACGTTTAGCATATAACGAAGCCATTTCTTTCGTTTGTGCAGGCGCTAAACCTGGAGATGTTTTTCAATTAATGACTACTATCGACAAACGATTTATGGCAGGGTTAGCTTACTTTTTAGGAATTGTAAAACTTGGAGCTTCTATTATTCGTGTTGGAAACGGAATACCCGAACTACAATGGGACACAATAACACGACTAAAGCCTGATACAATAATTTGCGTACCGTCATTTATTTTAAAAATTATAAACTACGCAAAAGAACATAATATTGATTATAAAAATTCTAGTATCCGTAAAGCAGTTTGTATTGGGGAAAACTTACGTAACGATGATTTTGAACTCAATTTATTGGGACATAAAATCAAAGACAATTGGGATATAGACCTTTACTCCACCTACGCATCTACAGAGATGAACACTACTTTTTGCGAATGTCAGGCAGGGAAAGGCGGACATCACCACCCAGAACTGATAATTTGCGAGCTGTTGGATGAAAACAACAACAACGTGAAAGAAGGAGACTTTGGAGAACTAACAATTTCTACAATTGGCGTTGAAGCTATGCCTTTACTAAGATTTAAAACCGGAGATATTGCCAGATTTCATTATGAGCCATGTTCTTGTGGAAGACAAACCATGAGAATTTCTCCAATAATCGGCAGAAAAAATCAAATGATAAAATTAAAAGGAACGACACTTTATCCGGCTTCAATTTTTGACGTTTTAGACAATGCCGATTACATTATCAATTACATCGTAGAAACAAGAACAAATGAACTTGGAACCGATGACGTAATTGTAAAAATTGGTACAAAATACCAGAACGAAGAAATTATTAAAGACTTAAAAGACAGATTCAGAGCAAAATTAAGAGTTACTCCCGAAATAATTTTTGAAGACAGTGAATTAATAAAACAAATATCACTACCCGAAACAAAACGAAAACCAATAAAATTTTTCGATTTTAGAAAATAAAAACTTGTTAATAAGCAATGGATATAAAATTAAAATTGTCAAAAATTTAGTTTTTTATTATCTTTGTCTATAATCATAAGAAACATAAGAAAGCAGAACAATGAGTGAAGAAAACGAAATTCAACAAGACAGCGACAAGATAGCAAGAATAGACGGATTAAAACCAACGAAATTACAAGGGTTAATGGAAAAATGGTTTTTAGAATACGCCTCATATGTTATTCTAGAACGAGCAATTCCTAATATTTATGACGGATTAAAACCTGTTCAAAGAAGAATTCTCCACTCCATGAACGAAAAAGAAGACGGGCGATACAACAAAGTTGCCAACCTAGTTGGACACACAATGCAATACCACCCGCACGGAGACGCTTCTATCGGAGACGCTCTTGTACAAATGGGACAAAAAAAATTACTTATCGACACATTAGGAAACTGGGGGAACATTCTTACTGGGGACACTGCAGCAGCACCTCGTTATATTGAAGCACGCCTTACTAAATTTGCATTAGAAGTCGTTTTTAATCCTAAAACTACTATTTGGAAAAAATCTTACGATGGCAGATACCTTGAACCTGAAACTCTACCAATAAAATTTCCACTACTCCTCGCAACAGGAGCTTCTGGAATTGCTGTCGGACTATCTTCAAAAATACTTCCTCATAATTTTATCGAACTTGTTGATGCATGTATAGACACATTGCAAGACAAAGAAATACATTTATACCCAGACTTCCAGACAGGCGGACTTGCCGATTGTTCAAAATATAATGATGGTTTAAGTGGCGGGAAAATTTTAGTACGTGCAAAAATTGAAAAAACCGACAAAAAAACATTAACCATAAGAGAAATCCCATTTGGAGAAACATCAACATCTATTATTCAGTCAATAATAAAAGCTAACAACCTGAATAAAATTAAGATAAAAAAAATTGATGATAACACCTCCGATAAAATTGAAATTACCATTCAACTACAACCTGGAATTTCTCCTGACGTAACAATAGATGCTCTTTTTGCTTGCACAAAATGTCAAGTCTCTATTTCTCCTGTTGCTTGTGTTATTGAAGACGAAAAACCTGTATTCTTAAGCGTTACAGAATTATTACAACATTCGGTTTGTAATACCGTTGAACTGCTGAAAAAAGAATTACAAATAGAATTAGAAGAACTTAACAACGACTGGCACCGATGGTCATTAGAAAAAATATTCTTCGAAAAAAAGATTTACAAAGAATTAGAGAAAAAAACCGACACTTGGGAAGAACAAATTAAAAATATTGCTATCGCATTTGTTCCTTATCAAAAATTTTTCAAAAAAGAAATCACTGAAGAAGAAATATTAAAATTGTGCGAAAAACCTGTTAGAAAAATATCAATATTTGACATTAAAAAGGCTGACGAAGCAATTGCAAATATTGAAAAGAAAATAGAAAAAGCAAATTTTAATTTAGAACATATTACTGATTATGCCATAAGCTATTATAAACATATTAAAGAAAAATATAGCGAAGGCAGAGAAAGAAGAACTGAATTAAGGACTTTCGACACTATTGACGTTACTAAAGTGGTTGTTGCCAACGAAAAATTATATGCAAACTTCAAAGAAGGTTTCATTGGAACAAATCTGAAAAAAGATGACAATGCCGAATATATTTGCGACTGCTCTGATATTGATGATATTATTGCATTTAGAAGAGATGGAAAGTATATTATCACAAAAATTTCAGAAAAATCGTTCATTGGCAAAGATATTATTTATGTAAACGTTTTCAAGAAAAATGATAAACGAACAATTTACAATACAATTTACAGAGACGGCAGAACGCCAATATCATACATAAAAAGATTTGCAGTTACGGGTATTACAAGAAACAAAGAGTACGACATTTGTCAAGGAAAAGAAGGTTCAAAAGTATTATATTTCTCTGCAAACCCTAATGGTGAAGCAGAAAGTATAAAAGTAATTTTAAAGCCAAAACCAAAATTAAGAAAATTACAATTTGAACAAGATTTTAAAGATATTGCTATTCGCGGGCGTGATTCCGTTGGAAATATTTTGTCAAGGAACGAAATACATAAAATTAACTTAAAAGAAGAAGGTATTTCTACATTAGGTGGCCGCAAAATATTTTTCGACAAAACAGTACTTCGCCTAAATGCTGAAAACAGAGGTTTATATCTTGGAGATTTTGCCGGCGAAGATAAAATATTGGTAATTTACAACGATGGACTTTTAAAATTGTCAAACTTCGACCTTGCAAATCATTTTGAAGAAAATATAAAAATTATTCAAAAATACGATAGCGATAAAGTTTATTCTGCCGTATTTTTTGATGCAGAGCAAAATTTTTACTATCTCAAAAGATTCCAAGTAGAAGATACTACAAAAGCTCAATTTATTATTCCCGAAACTGAAGGCTCAATTTTAGTCGATATCTCTGAAGATAAATACCCACAAGTAAAAATCACTTTTGGAGGAAAACACGAAAACAGAGAAGCTGAAATTATTAACGTTGAAGAATTTATCGGAATAAAAGGAATTACAGCAAAAGGAAAAAGATTAAGCACTTTCGAAATAAAAAATATTGAATTTATTGAACCTATTATCAAGGAAGACGAAACTGACAATGACGACAACAACAATAATGACGAAAATTCAGATAATTCTGAAAAAGACAGTTTCTCAGCTGAAGATTATTTCAATACCGACAACATAACCGAACAATCTCTTTTCTAAAAATGAAAATTTTCGTCATAGGGTTTATGGCTGTGGGGAAAACTTCTTTCTCTAAAAAATTATCAAACAAAATGAAACTCTCTTTCATTGACCTTGATAGAGAAATTGAAAAAAGAGAAAATTGTAAAATTCCTTATATCTTTGAAAATAAAGGAGAAAATTATTTTAGAGAAATCGAAACAAAATATTTGTATGAAATAATAAACGAAAATGACGATTTCATACTTTCTTGTGGTGGCGGAACAGCTTGTTTTAATAATAACATAAATATTATGAACGACAACGGTATCACTATTTGCATTAACTTGCCCGTTGCCACTATCATTCAAAGACTTAGCAACGCAAAAACAGAACGACCACTACTAAAAAATATTGACAAAAAAAATATTTACAATATTATTTCGTCTTTACTTACAGAACGAGAAGAATATTACAAAAAGGCAAAAATAACCATAAATGGATTAAATTATAATTTGCCGGAAATAATTAACAATATAAATAAAAATAAATAAAGATATGTTTTCAGGAATTGTTGAAGAAACCGCAAAGATTATTAAAATCGAAAAAGAAAAAACAAATTATCATTTTTTCTTAACTTGTTCATATGCAGACCATTTAAAAATTGACCAGAGTGTATCCCACAACGGAGTATGCCTTACCGTAGTTGAAATTAATCCAAAGGATAAAATTTATAAAGTTACTGCTATGCAAGAAACCATGGATAAGTCTAATCTAGGTACACTAAAAGTTGGAGACGAAGTAAACGTTGAAAGAAGTATGACTTTGGATAAACTTTTAGATGGACATTTAGTACAAGGACACGTTGACCAAACTGCTGAATGTATTGACATTAAAGACGTTGATGGCAGTTGGTATTTTACTTTTAAATACGACAAAACTAAAGGAAACATAACAGTAGAAAAAGGTTCAATATCTGTTAACGGCGTAAGTCTTACTGTAGTAAATTCAGAAGACAATATTTTTTCTGTTGGTATAATTCCTTTTACTTATCAAATAACAAATTTTCATTGCTTTAAAATTGGCACAATTGTAAATTTAGAATTTGATATTATTGGTAAATATATCCAAAAAATAATGAAAGGATATATGAACAATTAATTTGCCTTTAAGCAAAAAATACAATTAACTAAAATTTTACTTTACTTATCAAATAACCAATATTTATTGCTTTAAAATTGGCTTAAAATGCTGGAACAATTTTGTTCTGGCTTTTTCTGTTAATATATTTTTCTCATCGCAGGTTACGTAAAACTTTCAAAATCTGATTGCATTAGCGATGCAAATAGTTATTACTAAAGGCCTGAAGTTGTTTTTATCCTGATTATTATTTTATTATACTATTATTTATGTGATTTTCCATGAAAATCTACAAAAATTCTTATTAAAATCTTAAAAGCATTGTAATTAACATGTAATATACTTATCTGATTTTTGTATCATAAATAATTAATAAAATGATAATAGTAAAATTAAAAAACAAATTTAGCAAATTATTGCTTATTAGCTTGTTAGCGGTATATGGAATATCTATTTCATACGCTCAAGAATCAGATTCAGTTAGACTCTCTCAGTTAGAAGAAAGGACAACTAAACTTGAAGTATTAAAGGGGTTGAAACTTTCAGGATATTTTCAGAGCCAATTTCAATATGGATTTCCAAACGCTTCACTAAAAGTTGGTTCGGCAAATAGCAATCCTGATAAAGGTTTTGGTCGTTTCGGAATTAGAAGAGGTAGATTAAAATTTACTTATGAAAAATCATTCGCATCAGGAGTATTTCAAATTGATATGACAGATAAAGGTATTGCATTAAAAGATGCATATCTACAATTAAAAGATTCGAAATACAGCAGTAGTACATTAAAGAGCGGTATTTTTAACAAACCCTTCGGATATGAGATAGAATATTCCTCTTCTCAAAGAGAATCCCCTGAAAGATCAAGAATAATCACTACTTTATTCCCCGATGAAAGGGATTTAGGAATAATGTTAAGCTTACAAGCAAAAAAATCATCGCCGTGGAGTATTCTGAAGCTAGATTTGGGATTATTTGCAGGAAACGGTATTAAATCAGATATAAAAAACAATAAAGATTTTATTGCAGATTTATCAGTAAACAAAACCTTTAACGAAACAATAAGTCTAGGAGGAGGTATTTCTTATTACTTAGGCAATACATATCAAGGGACAAACAATGTTTACAGTTTTCAAGATAATTCCTTCATTATTGACAGCTCTTCAAGCAATTTAGGAAAATATGCGAAAAGAGAATATATTGGTGCAAATATACAATTTAGCGTAATTACTGTCTTAGGATTTACTTCTATTTCAAGCGAATTTCTTACAGGTACTCAGCCGGGAGATAAAAGTGGAAGCAAAAGCCCTAATAGTTCATCATTAGGAACATCAGATACATATATCCGAAAATTCCATGGCGGATACGTTAGTTTTACTCAAGATTTTGGCAAACTTCCTCTTTCTTTAATTGCAAAATATGATTGGTATAATCCAAACTACGAAGTATCTAAAAATAATATTGGATTTAATAATGGTACAGGAAAAGGAGATATTGCTTATCAAACAATTGGATTTGGATTGTTATACAAAATCAATAACAACCTACGATTGACAGCTTATTATGATTTATTGAGAAACGAAACTTCAGAAAACCTTGATGGCTATGATAAAGATATTAAAGATGATATGCTTACAATAAGACTACAATATAAATTTTAAAAATGTAATTAAAATGTAACAAAAGCTAAAAACATTTGTAATAAAACAACTATAATTTTGAATTGAAAAAATAAAAGAATATAACATTAAAAATAAATAACAATGAAAAAAATAATCTTATTAGTATTAAGTATTGTAACGATTTTACAATTAAATGCACAAAAAATTAAAGGCTCAGAAACTGTTTTGCCCATTACTCAAAAAGCGGCAGAAGAATATATGAAAAGCAATCCGAATAAACGTCTTGCAGTTACTGGCGGCGGCAGTGGCGTAGGCATTTCTGCTTTGATTGAAGGAACTACTGATATCGCTCAGGCTTCACGTAAAATAAAATTTGCCGAAAGACAAAAAATTCAAGAAAGTGGAAATACTGTAAAAGAAGTTCTTATAGCTTATGATGCACTTGCAATTATAGTAAATCCATCAAACAAAGTTACAAACCTAACTAGAGAGCAACTAGAAAACATCTTTATCGGTAAAATTAAAAATTGGAAGGAGCTTGGAGGAGATGATATTAAAATTGTACCTTATGCCCGCGAGACTTCATCTGGAACTTACGAATTCTTCAAAGAAAAAGTACTAAAAAACAAAAATCACATGTCCGGCATAATGAGTATGCCCGCAAATGGAGCAATAATACAATCGGTAAGTCAAACAAAAGGCGCTATTGCTTATGTTGGTCTGGCATATCTGAATAAAAAAGTAAAACCTATACATGTTTCTTTTGATAACGGTAAAAATTTTACAGAACCATCTATTGTTAATGCTAAAAACAAAACTTATCCGATAGTAAGACCATTGTACTATTACTATCTAGGAAAATATGAATCAAAAGTAAAATCTTTTATCAACTTCATCCTTTCTCCTTCCGGACAAAAAATAGTAAGCGAAGTTGGTTATATTGATATAAAATAAAATACTATAAAATTTATTTCTAAAAAAAAGAAATGTTTAAAAAAACAACCAATATACTCGTCAAGCAATTACTAACAGTTAGCGGTGCTATTACAGGCATTGCTATACTTTTTATTTCAATATTTCTTTTCAAAGAAGGTTTTGGTCTTTTTAATTCGCCTTCAATTGAAAATGGATATACACTTTATATCAATGCCAAAAATCCAATAAACAAGTTGGAGCCGAATGAAATCAAAGAAATCTTTGATTCGGAAATCACCAATTGGAAAGATCTTGGCGGAAACGATCAGGAGATTTATATTTTCAGAATTGACAATATTTTTGAACAATATTCGGAAGAAGAATTGGGAGAAGATTACAAGCTATTACCCGAAAAATTGGCTACGATAATCCAAGAAGAGAAAGGTATAATAGCTTTTATTCCCAAACAATATGCTCCATCAGAGAATTCAGCTATAAAGGAATTGCCGGTAAAAAATATTTCTAGCTATGATTATTTTTTGGGAAAAGAATGGTTGCCAACAGCAACGCCTTCGCCTTTGTTTGGAACACTTCCTTTACTTATTGGCACTCTTTTAGTGAGTATAATGGCTATTATTTTGGCATTACCTCTTGGTTTAGGAGTTGCAATTTATCTTTCGGAGTTGGCTACAGAAAAAGTTCGGAAATTATTAAAACCGATAATTGAGTTATTGGCAGGCATTCCGTCTGTGGTTTATGGTTTCTTTGGTTTAGTTATTTTGTCTCCCTTGGTTCAAAATATCTTTAATTTACCTGTAGGAGAAACAGCCTTTACCGGAAGTATAATTTTAGCAATTATGGCATTACCAACTATCATATCTGTTGCAGAAGATGCTATGCGTAACACTCCACAATCAATAAGGGAGGCTAGTCTTGCACTAGGAGCCACACAATGGCAAACAATTTATAAAGTTGTAATACCTTATGCCAAATCGGGAATATCAGCAGCAGTTGTCTTAGGAATTGGAAGAGCAATCGGAGAAACAATGGCGGTATTAATGGTTACAGGAAATGCTGCAGTAATGCCAAATTCAATATTCAATTCTGTAAGAACAATTCCGGCGACTATTGCTGCCGAATTAGGAGAAGCTCCTGCCGATGGCGCACATTATAAAGCCTTGTTTTTATTGGGCTGCATCTTATTTGTTATAACGATGGTTATTTCAATTATCTCTGAAATGATTTCTAAAAAGAAAAATTACAAAACAATTTAAGAATGAACAAAAGATTAAAACAAAAAATTGCCTTTTTAATATTTCGCCTATTTAGTATAGCTATTGTGGGAATATTAATAAGTATCCTTGGGTTTATTGTTTTTAATGGTATAAAAGTAATAAACTGGGAATTTTTATCCTCTGCTCCTAAAGAAGGAATGACCGAGGGTGGAATTTTTCCTGCGATAATCGGTACTATATACTTAATCATCGGCAGTTTAGTTTTTGCCGTTCCATTGGGAGTAACGTCTGCTATCTACACCGTAGAATATGCAGGTAATGGTAAAATCGTACGCTTTATTAGAATGATGACAAACTGCCTTGCCAGTATTCCTTCTATCGTTTTTGGATTATTTGGTATGGCTTTGTTCGTGAATAAACTTGGATTTGGAGACTCTATTTTAGCCGGTTCATTGACTTTAGGATTATTGTCTCTTCCAGTAATAATAAGAACTTCTGAAGAAGCTTTGAAAGCCGTTCCTGAATCTTATCGTAGTGGAAGTTACGCACTTGGAGCAAGTAAATTACAAACAATTACTAAGTTGATATTACCTAGTGCACTACCAAATATCTTAACAGGAATTATTCTTTCAATCGGAAGAGTATCAGGAGAAACCGCACCAATATTATTCACTGTAGCTGCTTATTTTTTACCAAATTTACCGCAAAGTATTCTAGACCAAGCAATGGCTTTGCCATATCATTTGTACGTGTTGGCAACAAGTGGAACCGACATAGAAGCATCTCGCCCAATGGCATATGGAACAGCTTTGGTACTGATAGCAATTGTACTATTTTTTAACCTGGCTGCAACATTTATAAGACAACGATTGAACAAAAAATTAAAACGCTATTAAAAATACAATAATGATAGAAACAAAAAATATAAATTTTTATTACGGAAGTTACCACGCTTTAAAAAACATTAATATACAAATGGAGGCTAATACAGTTACAGCTCTTATTGGACCTTCCGGCTGTGGAAAATCTACTTTTTTGCGACTATTCAATCGAATGAATGATTTGATAGACAACACAAAATTAGAAGGAGAATGTTTGATAAACAATATAAATATTTATGATAAATCCATAGATGTAGATGTATTAAGAAAAGATGTAGGAATGGTTTTTCAAAAACCTAACCCTTTTCCTAAGTCCATTTTTGAAAATGTTGCCTATGGACTTAAAGTAAATGGTATTAAAAATAAAAATATAATAAAACAAAGAGTAGAAGAATCTCTCGTTTCAGCTGCGTTGTGGGAAGAAGTAAAAGACAAACTTAATAAGTCAGCATTTGAACTATCGGGAGGGCAACAGCAGCGTTTATGCATCGCAAGAGCCTTGGCAGTGAAACCTCACCTTCTTCTTATGGACGAACCTGCTTCTGCATTAGATCCCATATCAACATCAAAAATTGAAGAACTAATTTATCAGTTGAAGAAAGATTATACTATAGTAATAGTTACTCACAATATGCAGCAAGCCGCAAGAGTAAGCGATAAAACAGCTTTCTTTATGCTCGGCGAGATGATTGAATACAGTGATACTAAAAAAATGTTTTTAAATCCGGATAAAGAAACAACACAAAATTATATTACCGGAAGATTCGGATAATAAAAAATAAATTAATAAAATGAAGAAAAAAAGAAGAATAGCATTAGTTGCACATGACAATTGTAAACCAGATTTACTAGAATGGGTAGAAAACAATTGGAAAACCCTTATACAAGAAGAAATAATATGCACAGGCACAACAGGACGACTTGTAGAAAAAAAATTAGATGAATGTAATAATCAAAGTGGAGAGAAAACACAAATAAATCTTACAAAATTAAAATCTGGACCCTTAGGAGGAGATCAACAATTGGGAGCAATGATTTGTAACAACGAAGTAGATATCTTGATTTTCTTTTGGGATGCTATGGAACCGCAACCTCACGACGTGGACATTAAGGCTTTGCTGAGAATTGCTACACTGTACAATATTGTTTACGCTTGCTCGAAAAGTACTGCCGACTTCATTATTACTTCTCCTTTATTTCATGAGAACTGTTATGCCAAACCCAACGATCAAATAAATAAATACAAAAATAGAAAATTAGTATGAAACAAAATGAACAAGAGATGCAATTTCTCAAAGACGAAATAAATCAAATGTGGAAATTGGTTATTTCACAAGTTGAAAAAGCTAAGAGAGCATTGCTAAATAACGATGTTGAACTAGCTTTAGAAATAATAAGTTTTGAAAAAAGAGTCGACGCATACGAACTAAAAGTTGATAGCAATTGCGAACATTATATTGCACTTTATAATCCAGTTGCCATTGATTTACGGTTGGTATTATCGATTATGAAAATCAGTATCACTTTGGAAAGGATAGCAGATTATGCAGCAGGAATTGCCAGATTTGTAATAGAAAACGAATGCCATCTGTTCACATCCAAAATGAAAGAACTTTTAGATTTGGAAAAAATGTTTGATGTGCTATTGAATATGCTTACAGATAGTTTGGTGTCTATTAATTCTGAAAATGCAAAAAATGCAGGAAAAATATTATCCAAAGATGAAGATGTAAATAAAATTTACAGAAACGCTTTTACTGTGATTACAGAACAATTAAAAACTGATAATGCAGACATAAAATGCGGTTTGGAAATGATGCTGCTAATTCACAAAATGGAACGAATTGGAGATCACTGTACAAATATTGTAGAAGAAATTGCCTTTTTTGTAGAAGCAAAAGTTTTAAAACATAAAGGAAAAATTGAATAATATAAAAAAAAATTATCTTTGTAATATAATTCTTTTTTAGTGCTTTTATATGAATGAAAAAATCTTAATAGTAGATGACGATATAAGTATCTCAGAAATTTTAGAGTTCAATCTGAGAAACGAGGGCTTTGAAGTAGATGTTTCTTTTTCCGCCGAAGAAGCACTAAAAAAGTCTATAGATAATTATAATATCATACTTTTGGATGTTATGATGGGCGGAATGTCAGGTTATAAAATGGCAGAAAAAATCAGACAAGAAAAAATATCAATTCCGATAATTTTTATCACAGCAAAAAACACTGAAAATGAAATGCTTACAGGATTTTCTGTTGGAGGTGACGACTATATTTCAAAGCCATTTTCTATAAAAGAGGTGATAGCAAGAATAAAAGCCATATTAAAAAGAACAGCAGAAAACAAATCAGATAAGAATGAAAATAAATTGATTTACGGAAATTTTATACTTGATTTTGACCTAAAAGAATTAAGCATTGATAACAATAAAATAGAGCTAACTAAAACAGAATTTGAATTGTTAACTTTGCTTGCCAAACATCCTGGAAGAGTATTTCCAAGAGAAAACATAATCGACATTATATGGAGCGAAACTCCATTTATTACAGAACGAACTGTTGACGTACATATCACTAGACTTAGAAAAAAATTGGGAAAATACGCAACAGTAATTTCAAATAAAACCGGATACGGATATCGTTTCAATACTTCAGAACTATGAAAATAAATTTCCGCCTAAGACTATTTATTTATTTCGGTGCGTTATTCGCAGTTTTTACTACCGGAATTATTATCTTTGAACAAATACGCGAAAAAAGTTATAAAACTAAAATATTGGAAGAACGCTTAGAAATATATTCAGATATAATTAAAAGCACAATCTCCACAAACAAAGAAGAGAATATTAGCTCTGATATTAAATCAATAAAAAATTTATTACCAAATAATATTAGAATAACTATAATTAGTCTTAATGGTGATGTCTTATTTGACAATTCTATTAATGATTATGATAACCTGAATAATCATAATAACAGACCCGAAATTCTAGAAGCAAAAAATGAAGGCAAAGGTTCTGATATCAGATTGTCAAATTCCGACAATCATAAGTATTTGTACTTTGCAAAAAAATCAGAAAACAATTATATAAGGGTAGCTTTACCATATAATGTACAACTACAACAATCTTTAAAACCCGATAACATTTCTCTATTTTTTAGCTTATTCTTTTTCTGCCTTTTCCTTTTCTTGATAAATATAGTGACACAACGCTTTTCAAAAACAATCCGTCAGTTAAGGGATTATGTGTCTAATTCGGATAAATTTGTCCCGTCACAGTTGAAGTTTCCTAATGATGAGATGGGTGAAATCGGTCAAAAAATAGCCGAAAACTACTATCAACTTAAGGAAAGTAAAAATAATCTTTTGTTGGAAAAACAAAAATTATTGCAACACATTCAAGTTCTAGAAGAAGGAATATGTTTTTTATCTGCCGACCGAAAAGTTGAATTTTATAACGGATTATTTTTGCAATATCTAAATACCATTGCCGATGAAGCCTCTAGCGATGCTGAAGCAATACTAAAAGATAAAAATTTTGAAAAATTACAAGATTTCTTTAAGCAAAAAAATATTCAGTATTTTGAAGATAAAATTAACAAACAAGGAAAAACTTTTTCTGTTAGAGCCAATATTTTTAAAGATGAAAGTCTTGAAATTATTTTGATTGATATTACTAAACAAGAAAAAACAAAACTACTGAAGCAAGAAATGACAGGGAATATTGCACACGAGCTGCGTACTCCTATTACAAGTGTTCGTGGCTATTTGGAAACCGTTCTAAATTCAAATGTTGACGATGAAAAAAAATATTATTTTATTAACCGTGCTTACCAACAAACACTTGTGCTTTCAGAAATTATTCAAGATATGAGTCTGATTGCAAAAATGGAAGAAGCTTCAGATTTGTTTGTTCTAGAAAAAATAAATATTGATAAATTACTTAATAAAATAAAAGGAGATTTAATTGTTCAACTGAATGAAAAACAGATTATTATGGACTGGCAGATAGCTAAAGATACTATTGTTACAGGAAATGAAAATTTGCTTTATTCTTTATTTAAAAACCTTAGCGATAATGCTATCCGCTATGCAGGAGAAAATATTAAAATAAATATCAGCGTTTACAATGAAGATGCCGATTTTTACTACTTCTCTTTTTATGATACTGGAAAAGGCATTGAAGATGAAAACTGTTTAAACAGAATATTTGAACGATTTTATCGTGTAAACGAAGGACGTACACGTGAAACTGGAGGCTCAGGATTAGGACTTTCTATTGTAAAAAACTCTATCCTATTTCACAAAGGAACAATTACCGCAAAAAATAGAAAAGATGGCGGGTTAGAGTTTTTGTTCACATTGAAGAAATAACAAATTTTCATTGCTTTTAAAATTGGCAGAATATGCCGGAATTGTTATTTAAAGCAAACAGTCTAAGCCTATTTTATAAAACGGAGTTCAACTCTACGGTTTTTTTGACGACCTTCAGGAGTATTATTTGTCGCTACGGGTTTTGTACTGCCATAGCCAACAGTTGTTATTAATTTTTCTTCACAATTATTTTCAATGAGAAAATGTTTTACAGATTCAGCACGTCTTTCCGACAAATCTTGGTTGCTGGCATTATCGCCAACATTATCGGTATGTCCGCTTAATTCAACTTTTAAATTATTTTTTTTGATAATTTCGCTCACACGTCGTAGTTCAGGTAAAGAATATGACAACAATTTATCTTCATTAGTATTAAAAAATAAATTATTTACAGGTATTGCCAAGCCATCATCAATCATTTGCTTATAGGATACTATTTGAATATTATTTTCCACAGCAACAGCTTGTTCTCCTTCCCTTAAATCAATATTATCAGAAATTGGAAAATAATTTTCATCGTTTACATAATATCCATAAATTTTTCCCAAAGGAAGAACAATATAATAGTTTCCAGTAGCAGGGTCTGTTTTTGATTGTCCGATTTCTTTGCCTGTCTCTAAATCTTCCCAATGAATTTCAGCACTGATAGGATTATTATTTTTATCCTTCAATTGGCCAGAAATAGTAGCCACCATATTTGGACGCATGTGCTTTGGTAAATTTAGCCAATATAAATCTTGTAATCCTTCAGCATCGCTTTTTGAAAAATAAGCAGTTTTTCCGTCAGTAGAAATTTTGTACCAACAATCATTTCCGATTGTATTAATTTCCTTACCAATATTTTCGGGTTCACTCCATTCCGTCCAACTTGTTTCTGAAAGTCGAGTAGATTTAAAAACATCTAAACCTCCCAAAGTAGCATGTCCTTCAGAACAGAAGTACAATGTTTTCATATCAGGGTGTAGAAATGGGGATCTATCATCGAAAGGCGTATTAATTGCAGGACCTAATTCAATAGGAGTTTTCCATTCTCCATTTTCATTAAGTTCCGATACATAAATATTAATTGAAGCTTTCAATTCGCGATTTGTTTTTTTCTTCGCAGCAAAAATCATGGCCTTACCGTCACTTGTAATCATGGCATCTGCCTGCCAATCGCTAATATTTATATTTCCGGAAAAAAATTCAGGTTCAGACCAACCATCAGCTGTTTTATTGGATTCACACAATTGTCCACTTTTAAACAATATCATCTTAGTTCCATCTACAGAAATATTTAATGGAGCTTCGTTACCAATAGCAGTATTTAAGTCGGAAATTTTTTTCGCATCGGCCCAGCCGTATTTTGTTTTTTGCGAATAAAAAATATCCTCCCCACCAATATTATCTTTTCTATCTCTTCCACAAAAATAAATTGTTTTATCGTCTGCAGAAACAGTAATGGCATATTCGTTTCCATATTTGGTATTTATAGTCTTGGCAAAAGGAGTTACATTTAAACTTGTTTCATCTTCTGACAATAAAATGTTAAGTAATGCTTTATAATTTGCATCATTTCCAAATTTGTCTTCAAAAAGAAGAATAGTTTCCAGAGCGCCATCCCAATTTTTGTTTTTAATATCTTTATTAGCAAGAGCCAACAATAAAAGATAAGCTTCCCTATAAGGAGCTGAAACGCTAATAAAGTTTTCAATACTTTCAATATTGTTAGCATCTAGTTCAGCATAAGCTTCTTTAACTTTCAAATCGTGGTTTTTTATTTTTTTAAATGCATCAGAATAATAATCGAACTTATCATAAAAACTGTCAATATTTTCAATTCCGGAATTAATATAAAAATAGTGAACATATAACAGAGCAGAATCTCTTAATGGGTCGTCTGCATTTTTTGCACAATATATATATGGTTCAATGTCGTCAGAAGATTTTGCAATTTCCCAGATTTTAAGTTTTGCCAATTTAATCTGCTCGGGCTGATTTTTATGGTTCGTAATATACTGCGAGAAACTTTTCCAATCGCCTTCAGTAGTTTCACCGGCAAACTGAATATTATTTGCAAGTTCAACAGCTTCGTTTGAAAATGGGCTTTGAGGATATTTCTTTGCAAAATTTCTATATGCATTTTCGGTGTTAATTTCTTTTGCCGTTTGAAATTCTATTATAAAAATATTTTGCCATGCTTCCGGTACTTGATCAGCTTCCGAGTATTCTTCAATAAAATGTTGAAATGCAGAAAGTGTATTTTTTTCCACCGCTTTGTAATAAGCAATAATATCTCTGTTTGTAATAGCTTTATTTACCTGGTTAGAAGGAGCTTTTGAATAAAAAGTCAAAAAATTATTATAACTTTCAATAGAGGGATTTTTTTCGGCATATTCCAAGCCTTTAGCAGAAGTTTGCTTTAATTCAATATATAATTGCTGTCTGGTTAAACCGTTCTTTGATAATTTCTGATAAGATTTTTCATCTAATCCTTCCATTTTATTTTCAGAGTTTAAAAGATACGAATACGCTTTTTCTATACAATACTTTGAAAACCTTTCATCAGAAAATAGTTTATAAGCAGCAAAATTATTTTCGCAATTATCTTTTTTCAGCAAAGCCTTATTTATTTTTTCTTCCGCTTTTTCGTATTGCCCTTTATTAATTTGTTTCATAAAAGGATAATTTACTTCTTGAGCCGAGACATACAATAAAACAAACAAAAAAGCACAAAACAAAAATCCTTTTTTCATAACAAAAATTATAATACAAATATAAATTTTTTATCCTTAGAAATTACATAAAATTAGCCGAAAATAGCTATCAATTTTTTCTAAGCAAACTTTCGGCTAATAGCTTAATATTTTAGTAAAAAGCAAAAAATTATTACTGTTCTATAAATAAATTAGCATTTTCCGGCAGAACCGAGAACATTAATATTTTTGTGCATATATAATTTTTTCAATTCATCACGAGCAGGACCTAAATATTTTCTTGGGTCAAATTCGGCAGGTTTTTTTGCAAAGGTTTCTCTAATCATTGCTGTCATTGCCAATCTTCCGTCAGAGTCAATGTTAATTTTACAAACCGACATTTGAGAAGCTCTTCTCAACTGATCTTCAGGAATACCGATAGCATCTTTTAGTGCTCCGCCGTAAGTATTTATAGTTTTTACGTATTGTTGTGGAACGGAAGAAGAACCATGAAGTACAATTGGGAATCCCGGGATTTTCTTTTCAATTTCTTCAAGGATGTCAAAACGTAATGGTGGTGGTACAAGAATACCTTCGGAATTACGTGTACATTGTTCTGGGCGGAATTTGTTTGCTCCGTGTGATGTTCCAATTGATATAGCAAGAGAATCTACTGAAGTTCTTTTTACAAATTCTTCAACATCTTTTGCTTGAGTGTAAGTGCTATGTGTAGCAGAAACTTCGTCTTCGATACCTGCAAGAACACCCAATTCACCTTCAACGCTTACATCAAATTGATGTGCATATTCTACAACTTTTTTTGTTAATTCAATATTTTCATCAAATGGAAGGTGAGAACCATCAATCATTACTGATGAAAAACCGTTGTCGATACAGTCTTTACACAATTCAAATGTATCACCATGGTCTAAATGCAAAACAACAGGGATTTCATAGCCTAATTCTTTTACATACTCAACAGCACCACGAGCCATATTTCTCAGAAGAGTTGCATTTGCATATTTTCTTGCTCCAGAAGAAACTTGTAAAATAACAGGAGATTTTGTTTCTACACAAGCTTGTAGTATTGCCTGCATTTGTTCCAAATTGTTGAAATTATATGCCGGAATTGCATATTTGCCTACAATTGCTTTTTTGAAAAGTTCACTTGTGTTACTTAATCCTAATTCTTTATAATTTGTTTTCATAAGCTTTTTTACAAATGTAATGAATTTTTATATCATTATTTATATTAAATTTTGATTTTTGTATCCAAATATTTCATTTTATTGTTATTATTTATTGATATATAGACTATTAGAAAAATAAGTTGTTTCGTTTGACTTAATAAAAATTGAAAAATCATATTTTATTTTGCTTTTTTAAGAAATAAATATTAACTTAGTTTCGTGGAAAATTTGTTTTAAAAA
This sequence comes from uncultured Bacteroidales bacterium, assembly GCA_964493875.1. Lineage (GTDB taxonomy): Bacteria > Bacteroidota > Bacteroidia > Bacteroidales > ML635J-15 > Bact-19. The sequence continues at coordinate 26,528 of CAZBPT010000007.1, forward strand.
ATTTTTATTTAGCTGATAATCAATCCTGATAACAATCCTCAAAAAAGCATGCTCTTCCTCATAATTGTTTTATACAATTAAATGTGTTTTTTAATTGCCCGAAATCAGCAAATTATAAATAAAAATAATTTCTCTTTTAAACATCTACTTAATTGTTTTTTTTAATTTTTTAAGTATAAAATTTGTTTTAAAAAACTTAGCATAAAAACATCATTTACAATTATAAATCAATGATATTTGTAAATTAATGAAACAAATTTTGATTATTTTTCAATGAAAATCAAATAAAAATTTATTTTTTTTATATTTATATTGTGTTTTGTAATTAATTTATATAAATTTGTTTGTAAATAGTATGAAAAACTTATGAAAAATACAATTTTAAAACATATAAAAAAACACATTTTTTACCATATTGCTAATTTTTATTATTTCTGTAAATCTGCATGCACAGTCATGGCAATATGCAAAATCGTTTGGGGGACAAAGTGGTAACAATACGTCAAATAACAATATGCCTAATAATTTAGTTCTTGATAACAACGGCAATGCATATGTTTTTGGTACTTACGGAGCGGGAACAGAGTTTAATGATAGTACACTGCCATTATTTGTTGATGGAACACGTGGAGGGTTTATTGCTAAATTTAATTGTGCAGGTGATGTGGAATGGTTTAAAGCAATAAGTAATAGTGAACAAAGTCAAGATCAGGCAAGTTATATGATATTAAAAGACGATTATTTATATCTTTCTGGATCATGCAGAGTTGATAATTTCTTCAAAACATGGTTTCTTGATACTTTAGTTATCGGGTCAATTCTTGTTCAGGATTATCCTCAGAACAGTGTCTTTCCTTGGATTCCATACCGCCACTATTCATATTTAATAAAAATGGACTTACAGGGAAATATTGTTGATTATAATTTGTTGTCTATGCACAGTGATAATATTGCAAAATCATATATTTATAATCTGTGGAATAATCCTTCGAATCAACGTGCTTTTTCTATCGATAATGAAGGAAATTATTATCTGCTTGC
>CAZBPT010000007.1:27668-44564 GCA_964493875.1 uncultured Bacteroidales bacterium
CTTCGAATCAACGTGCTTTTTCTATCGATAATGAAGGAAATTATTATCTGCTTGCCAGACCATCAAGAACTCAAACCTCCGTTATTTTTTGTAATGAAATAGCTATAACAGATACGATAACACCAATTGATAATCCTGGATTTAATCAATATTTTTTGTTAAAATTTGATTCAGAATTTAATCTCTTATGGAACAAACCCATTATTTATGGGATTAGTGATACTGACAATTATGGAACGGTAATGGACTTTTATGATATGGCCTGCGATTCCCAAAACAACTTATACATGGCAGGTTATTTACAAACGAATAATACTTTAGGTACAGAAACCTATCCTGTAGAAGTAGATCTAGGAAATGAGCAGCATTTGGAAACCTATATAAATAATAGCTCCGTAGGATTCCTCTTAAAGATGAACAGCGAAGGCGAAGTACAATGGACACAGCAAACAAAAGGGTATGACGATGATGATTACAACAGCAGTTGTACTTTTCAATCCCTGCTTTTGGATGAATCAAGTGATAATATTTATGTAACAGGATTGGCCAAGCAGGTATGTTCTTACCTGCCAAATTCAAGCACAATATTTGGCGGGACAGATACTTTGGTAGCATACTATCCTAATGCAAACGCCCTTAGCGGATTTATCGCCAACTATGATATGGAAGGGAACTACAAATGGGTAAGAATTCCGCAAGCCAGATATTGCAGAATAGGAAGTCCTGGTTTGTATAATGATGTCTTATATTCTTCATTGAAGTGGAATGTAGAATTGTTACATGCAGAGCAATATTTCAGCTATCCTGTTGGTACAAGTGGCTTTAATATTTGTACATGGGATCGTGACGGAAATCAGTTAAGTACAATAGCAGTTGAAAGTACCTGTTCAGGATTAGATAAACTATGTCCATACGACACCCGGGTAAACACATGGGGCGAGATATTCACTACCGGCACTTACGATTACGGTTTAACTTTCGGAGACCATTACATTTACGGCGAAGGATTTAAAATGTTTATCGCCAAGTACGGAAATCTTTGTCCTTTTATAAGCGAAGAAACGGATAACTTCTGTTATGGTACTGAATATAACGGTACTGTACTCACAGAAAGTGGAGATTACCAGTTTGTGCTGGAATCTTCAACTCCAGATCTTGATAGCGTTATTAATCTTCATGCAACTGTTTATCCTCAGTTAACTACCGGAATAAATGACACAACATTCTGCACAGACGAGACTTATCTGCTCGAAGCAGATTTAGGCTACAATACATACACATGGAGTACAGGCTCGGAAAATCCTCAACAGGAATTAACTTACAGTTCTGCCGGTTTGCAGAATGTATATGTAACCTTAACAGATGATAACTGCACTGGAGTTGATACAATTCTAGTTACTGTTGAGATTTGCAGTTCTAGCGAAAACCCGATAATGCAAAACATAAGCATTTATCCTGTACCAGCAAACACGCACATAAGCATACAAGTACCCAGCGAAGAAATAATAATGTCTTATGAGATTTATAATTTACAAGGCAAAGTTATAAAATCAGAAAGCAAAAACAACGGCAGCCAAATTACAATTGCAGTCGGCGACCTCAGAGCTGGGGAATATCTTATTTATATAAAAACCGAAAAAACTGTTTACTCAGGCGGGTTTATAAAAAACAAATAATTTTAAAACTTAGTTTCGTTGAAAATTTGTTTAAAAAACTTAGCATAAAAACAAAATTTACAATTATAAATCAATGATATTTGTAAATTAATGAAACAAATTTTGATTATTTTTCAATGAAAATTGCATTTTCTTCCTGAAAAATTGGAGAAAATGCATTTTTTTCATAATTTTTTACATTTTTAAATTAATTATTATAAATTTGTATAAAAAATTAAGTATGAAAAAATTTTGCATCATCTTTTTATGCGTATCATTTTTAGTTTGTAGTTTTACAACATGTATAAAAGATAATTTTGATTTAGATAAATGGGATAGAGAAGTACAATACGATGCTGGATTCGCAATTCCACTTGCTTATGGCGATTTGTCTTATACGGACGTTGAAAAAATGAATGGCAAATCTTTTGCACACATCGAAACTGGTGAAGATGGTTTCCTTTCACTGGTTTATAATACAACCGTTGTTTCTGATGATGTGCAAAAAAAATTAAAAATGAAAGCTCAATCATCAGGCGCTCTTCTTAACTTCGATAGCTCCTCGCCACTGCCCGTAACAGACCCATTGAATACAACTTTAAATTGGGAAATTACAACCGATTTTAATACATCGGCAAGGTTTAAAAAAATAATTATTAAAGAAGGTGTTTGTGAAGCAACCATTAGAACAAATGATCCAAGCTACACTGGAACTATTTCTGGATACATTACCTTTCCGTCGATTGTGTCAGAAGGTGGTCAAAATCTATCTTTTCAATTTTCTAACAAAAGTCTTTCTACTACAGAATGGAGCTTATCTCAAACTCCAATAATTCTTAATAATTATACTATAAATTTCCCGATAAATTACAATAAAGTTCCTATTCAAATTTTTATAGATTTCGACAATAATACCATTCCCAACAGTATAGATTTACAATTATCCGTAACTGGTCCTAGCGACAACTCTGACGGTAATGGTAACGGTATAACATATAAAGAAGCTTGGGGATATTTTGGCGTTAATACATTGATATACAAAAACGACAGCGTTGATGTTCAACTTTTTAAAGAACAAGAATATGAAATTGAAAGATATTGGTTTGAAGATCCAAAAATATCAGTAAAATATAGCAATTCTTATGGAGTTCCTTCCGATTTTCAATTTGTTGATTTAAGAGCATTTACAAATAATGGAAACGAAATTTCTCCGCAGATATCAATGTTCGGGAATACAAGCGTTTTAGCTCCATATTGGCAAACGATAAATAGACCTCTGTTCCCAGTACTTTTTGAAGAGGGAGAAATATTAGTAGATAAAAACAATTCCAATATTCGTCAAATTATTGTTCAAAGGCCAAGATGGATAAAACTTATTGCACAAGCTGTAACAAATAGAAATACTACCCCAGCAGAAATAATCGCAATGAACGATTATATATCCGAAGATTCCAAACTAAAGGCAGACATTAAAGTGGAATTTCCAATGTGGGGAGATATATATAAATTTGTATACAAAGATACCAGCGATTTTGAACTCCCGGAATTTCTCACCAAATACGACCCATTGAAAAGAGTTATGTTAAGAATTGACATTACTAACGGATTTCCTGCAGAAATGATTGCTCAAGCTTATTTCTTAGACAACAATAATATGATTGTTGACTCTTTATTGGAAACAGAAAACCAAATGATATTGAAAGAAGCATCGGTAAACTCTCAGGGAGTTGTTACTTCAGCTTCTCGCAAAGTTACTTATGTTACCGTTACTGCAGCACAAATTAATAAATGGAAAAATGCTAACGTCGATAAGATATTTTATAAAACATACGCTAACACAACAGATGTTAACCCTCCTGCACATCAACAACTAGTAAAAATATATGACAGTTACAGAGTGAAATTTAACATAGGAGTCGAATTTGACGTTGATATTCATGGAAATATCGACACTATCATGAACGACGTAGATTCCTTATAATATTATTTAACAAAAAAAGATAATTAAGATGAAAAAATATATTGTAACAATCATAATTTTAGTAATAAGCTGTTCATTAAATGCCCAATCGCAGTTACAATTTTATACAATGAACAGGGTTGTACAAAGTAGTTTTATAAATCCTGCTGCTGATATTCCTTACGGTGGTCACGTTGGCGGTTTGTTAATTCCTATATTTGGACAACTTCCTCCATCAACATACTTCAATGTACGAAATTCGGCTTTTGCATACAACGATTTATTTCATTTTGGCAAAGGAATCAAATCTGATGATTTAATTCTAGATCTTGATGAATTTATGAAAGAATTTAAACAAGCAAAGTATGACAATATTCGTTTCAACACACATTTAGAATTACTTACTATAGGTTTTAAAGGCAGAAAAACTAAGGCTTTCTGGACTATCAACCTCACAGAAAAAATTAATTTTGGAGCATCTGTTCCTTACGATTTCTTTAATCTTTTACTTAATGGTAATGCAGAATATATGAGAGAAGGGAAACCACAAGATTTCTCTAGATCGGCTATTAGTGCAACGGCATATTTGGAATTTGGTGTTGGAGCTTCTTTCCCTCTAAATGATAAATTAAGAATGGGTGCTAGAGGAAAATTATTATGGGGACAAGCAAACATAGAAACTCAAATCAAAAAACTTACATTAAATACTATTGAAAACGAAGGTTATGCAATGCAATTTGATGCAGATGCAACTATCAGGTCTTCAATGCCATTGCTTTTAACGGGAGCTATTTTTACAAAAGATTCTATTGATGCCGAATTTAATGAAGAAGTAACAAGTAAAGAATATTTGTTGTCAAATTTGAAATTTAAAAACATGGGAGCTGCCTTCGATATTGGATTTCAGTACAAGCCAATAGATAAAGTAAAAGTCTTTGGTTCTATTTCAGACTTAGGCTTTATTCGCTGGAATAATCAGGCTCAGCAACTACACAGCAAAGGGCAATATGATTTCTACGGAGTAGAAATTAAACCGGTAGAACCTTTCGATTCAGCAAAATATTCAAGTCAATTTGATGCAATAGGAGACCGTTTGCTAGATACTTTAGTTTCCACTTTTCTACCCAAATTTTCTGAAGATAAATCATACACTTCTATGATTCCTCTAAATATTTACATTGGTGGCGAATACGAAGTTAATAAAATGCTTCAAGTAGGTTTATTGTATAGAGGTGATTACCATAAAAGAAATTATTCTCAATCAGGAACAATATACCTAAACGCTCCTCTAACAAATTGGGTTTCGTTGCATGCAAGTTATACTATAGCAAATTATACCTTCAATAATATTGGAGCAGGGATTACTTTACGTGGCGGTCCTTTCTTATGGTATTTTTCTTGTGACAACGTAATAGGAGCAATTTGGCCTCAAAAAGCAAGAATGGTCAATTTAAGAATGGGATTAAATATTTTATTTAACTACAAAGACAAAGTAAACAAACCTAGATTTAAAGCATATTAATATATTCGATGGGGAAAAGGTTAGTAATTCACAATTACATTTATATTATTGCTCTGATATTATTGGCTTTTTTCATGCCATTAAAACCATCTTTTACAAGCTTTTGCCAATTCTTGTTGATATTTAACTATATTATTGAGTGGGATTTTAAAGCAAAATTTAACCGACTTAAAGAAAATAAAGACATTTTACTTTTTACTTTCTTGTTCTTCGCTTCGATTATTTGGCTTTTTAATACAGAAAATTTTGATTGGGCGTGGAAAGATATCGTTATTAAAGCTCCACTCCTAGCCATTCCTATAATTATCGGTTCATCAAAAAAAATATCAAAAAAACACATTTCCTATATCTTAATGGCAATGGTTGCCGGAACTCTCCTAACTACAATTTTGGGGTATTTGAATTATAAAGGAATAATTACTATTAAAACTGATAATCTAGATTTCCGTAAAATTCTATCTCCATTCATAAGCAATATTCGTTTAGCTCTTTTTATAGCAATTTCAATTTATGCTTTTATATATTGGCTATGGGCAAAAGAAAAAAATAAGAAAAAATATTTCTTGAAATTTGTTATTATCCTACCAATGGCTTTTTGGCTTTTATTCTTTCTCGCTAAAATTGAAGGATTTACAGCTATTGTCGCAATAATTGCAACTCTATTTTTCCTTTTCTTATATAATACAATTAAAGAAAAAAATATTAAACTGAAAATTGTTAAAATCATTGGATTAATTATTTTTCCACTTATCATTGCAAGTTTTTTGACATACAGAATAATTGATTTTTACACAGCAACAGCAAAATTTTCAGACAAGGAAACAACTAAACTTGGCAATAAATATAATGAACGAGGCGACGAAAGAAGCAGAGAAAACGGAAATTTTGTTTACGATAATGTTTGTAAAAAAGAAATCATAAACAATTGGCCAAAATACAGTGATTATGATATTTATGGGAAATCCGATGCTGGTAACAGTTTATATTTTGTCCTGTTAAGATATATGACCTCAAAAGGACTCACAAAAGACGCTGAAGGACTGGAAAAATTATCAAAAGAAGACATAAAAAATATCGAAAACGGAGAAACAAATTACAAATACATCAAAACTCACGGCATTAATCACAGAATTTACACAATATTATCAGGACTAACTACATACTATTATTCTGGTGACCCAAGTGGTTACTCGGTAGCTCAACGTTTAGAATATCATAAAATTGGTGTGATGATATTTTTAGATAATTTTTTCTTGGGCTGCGGAACTGGCGACATTAAAGATACTTACGACGAATATTATGAAAAATATGATACAAAATTAGAACCCAGATATAGACATAGAGCACACAACCAATTTCTCACTTCCTTTATCTGTTATGGTATTTTTGGAGGTCTTATCTCTCTTTTTGTATGGTTTTATCCTGTATTTAAAAACAGAAAAAAATTAAACTACTTTTTTGTTTGTTTCTTTATTACTGCAACAATATCTATGTTTTCTGACGATATGTTTGAAACTGCGACTGCAGTAGCATTTATTGCTTTTTATTATTCTATATTTTTATGGGGTTATGAAAACGAAGTGCAAACAGTTACAAATGATGAAAATCAAATAATAAGTTAAAAAAATGAAAAAAGAAGATTATATGAGGAAAGCCATCAATTTGGCTAATAACAGTATCGATAATGGCGGAGGCCCTTTCGGGGCTGTTATCGTAAGAAATAACAAAATAATAGCCGAAGCAACAAACAGCGTAACAAACGACAATGACCCAACGGCGCATGCAGAAGTAAACGCTATCAGAATGGCAACGAAGAAACTTAATACTTTCGATTTAAGCGACTGCGAAATATACTCTTCTTGCGAACCATGCCCAATGTGCCTAGGTGCTATTTATTGGGCAAAGATAAATAAATTATATTTCGCTTGCAATCAAAATGATGCCGACAAAATTGGATTCAGTGATGAATTTATTTATAAAGAACTTGAAAAACCATATCAAGAACGAAATCTTAGTAGCGAAAATATTTTAAGAGAAGAAGGCCTTTCCGTATTTGAAAAATGGCAAAACTTTGAAGATAAAATCGAATACTAATGAATTTGCCAAAAAATTTTTTTGATTCAGACGTTTTAGATGTCGCGGCAAAACTAGTCGGAAAAACTCTACTAAGAAAATTTGATAATGGCGAATCTATTTCTGCAAGAATTACCGAAGTGGAAGCATACAGAGGTGAAGAAGACCTCGCCTGCCATGCCAGCAAAGGTAAAACGAAACGAACAGAAGTAATGTATATGGAAGCTGGCACTATTTATATTTATCTCGTTTATGGAATGTATTATATGCTAAATATCGTTTGTGCAGAAGTAGATAATCCTCAGGCAATTTTAATTAGAGCGGTTGAAGGATATGACGGTCCAGGGAAACTAAGCAAATTTTTTAAAATAGATAAAAGTTTCAATAAAGAAAATATTTTTAAAAACAATTATTTATCAATAATTGATGACGGTTATGTCCCTGAAATTGTTTGTAAACCACGCGTTGGCATCGACTACGCCGGAGATATTTGGAAAAATAAACCTTGGCGTTTTATTAACACAATTAAATAATTTTATAATATCAAAAAAATACTTAATTTTGTAAAAAAAATATGAAATACGGAATTTGTGAATTGCCATATATCCCACTAAGAGCAGAATCTAGCCATAGAAGCGAAATGACTAGTCAAGTTCTTTTTGGTGAGAAATTTAAAATAATTTCTAAAAGAGAAAAATGGTCGCAAATCGAACTAATTCACGATAATTATTCTGGTTACATAGAAAATAAAGCTATCACAGAAATTGAAGAAAACAATTTCAACGAAACTACAATATTTCAAAACTCAAACAACGTTTTATTAAAAAACGATAGCGAAAAAATTACTGTCCCTATGGGGTCAATAATTCCTACAACAATAAAAGATAATGTTTTTTCTATAAAAGAAAATAAATACAAAATACTATCCGAAAAAAAATCGGAGATTTCACAAGAAGACAAAAAAAGATTTATTTATGAAAAATCATTATCACTTCTAAACACAAGTTACCTATGGGGAGGCAGAACAGAATGGGGGTTAGATTGTTCCGGATTTAGTCAACTAATTTACAGATTAATAGGAATAGAAATTCCTCGCGATGCCGACAAACAATCACTAATAGGAAGCCCTATATGTTTTTTCGAAGAAGCAGAACTAGGCGACCTCGCATTCTTTGAAAATGAAGAAAAAGAAATTGTTCATGTCGGAATAATTTTCGACAAGAATAAAATTATTCACTGCTCCACTTATGTAAAAATTGATATTATTGACCACAACGGAATTTTTGATAAAAAAAGAGGCGGATATTCCCACCAATTAAGTATAATTAAAAAAATATTTTAATGGAATGCCCAAATTGTCATAATAAAGGAAATTTGCTTGGTAAGACTTTTTCAAACCTTGACCGCAAAAATGGAATAAAATATTGTATGTATTGCGGAACTAAAATACAAATTTCTTATCGATGGGGAAGAATTGCATTACTATTTCTTTCAATTATTATCCTAGTTATGGCAATTAATTACGCATTGGTTTACGTTTTATCTATGCCGGGACTTTCTCCCGTTATTACAGGTAGCTTAACTGCTATTTTATTATTATTTTTCATGCAAAACAAATTATTTTTAAATATAAATATTATTAAAAACAACGATTCAATTAAAAAATAAAACAATGGAAAACATCGAAGGAAACAACATTCAGAACAATAAATCAACCGACAAAACTAGTAAAATCCTAATTGCATCTGTAGCTATTCTTGCCGTTGCTGTTATTGTATTATCAATTTTATTGGTATTAAAACAAAAAAGAGTTGTAATAATTGAAAAAGAAAAAACCGAAGTCACTGACGAAAAAGAGAGACTAAAAGAAGAGTTATCAACTTTACTCGATGACTATGACGAATTAGAAACAAACAACGATAGTTTAAATTCACAAATAGAACGCGAAAAAGAACATATTGAAACTCTAATAGAAGAAATCGACAAAATGAAAAGTTATTCGTATTCTATGAAAAAGAAATACGAAAACGAAATTGTATCTCTGAAAAAAATTATGCGTGGTTATGTTTATCAAATTGATAGTCTTGACCAATTAAACAAACAACTAATTGTTGAGAACACAAAAATTAAAGACGATAAAGAGCAAACCGAAAAAGAATTACAGGTTACTTTAGAACATAACGATGAACTCTCTTCTGTTATTGAATCTGCAAGCGTTTTAAAAACTGCTTCTATTGTTACAAAATTCTTAACAGAAAGCAATAGAGAAACAAGAAGAGTAAGAAGAATAGAAAAATTAGAAGTTTCTTTCATTTTGGTTGCCAACGATTTGGCTCAAGCCGGAGCAAAAAGAATATATCTTAGAATAATCGGACCTGATGATTTTGTTATGACTGACGGAGGAAGTTTCACTTTCAGAGAAAAAAATATTGCTTACAGCGCTTATCGTGATGTTAGTTACGAAAAAGAAAATCTTCCAGTTTCTATTTTTTACTCCTTAAAGGAAAGATTAAAAGAAGGTAAATATACAATAGAATTATATCTAAACGGCGAAAATATCGGGAAAAGCTCTTTTAATATCGAATAAGTAAATATCTAAATAAAAATATTTTATATTTGTATATATGAAAAAAATATTGTTGATAATTTTTTCCTGTTTCTCCTTTTATCAATTGTTTTCACAAATTAATGACAGTTGTATAAATATTTGGCAGGTAGAAGTTAATTATTCCTTCCAAATGCCCGCAGGAGACATGAAAGACCGATTTGGAGTAAACAATACCATCGGTGCAGGACTTACTTTTAAAACAAGAAAAAATTGGACTTACGGTTTTGAAGTATCATATCTTTGGGGAAATTCTGTGAAAGAAGATTCAATTTTAAGAAATTTAATGACAGAATATGGAGAAATTATCAACAGAGACGGCGAATATGGAACTATCCGATTAAGCGAAAGCGGTTTCTATACCGGAGTAAAATTTGGAAAAATGTTTTCTTTTGCACGCCCAAACAGAAATTCAGGAATCATCCTAAATATTGGTGGCGGTTACTTGCAACATAAAATATTGATTGAAAACAAAGATAATAATGTCCCCGCAGTTATCGAAGACTATAAAAAAGGCTACGACAGACTTTCGAGCGGAATAGCATTACGCGAATTTATCGGATACCAATATTTGTCAAATAATAGGTTTATTAATTTCTACGGCGGTTTTGAATTTTTCCAATCTTGGACACGTTGCCGCAGAACGGTAAATTTTGACACAATGACAAAAGATACAAAACTGCGACATGACTATTTATTCGGAATAAGATTAGGATGGATTTTACCTATTTATAAACAAACACCCGACGAATTCTACTATTAATTGATCCTTGTTTATGTTTTTTTATTTCCTATCCACACAATTATACTTTTTAGCAATAAAAATTTTTTCTCTTTTTAATTTAAAAGCAAGAAAAATGATTTCCGGAAGAAAAAATTGGAAAGACGAATTATTGTCTAAAATTTCTAAAGACGAAAAATACATTTGGATACACGCAGCATCTCTCGGGGAATTTGAACAAGGTAGACCTCTTATTGAAAAAATTAAAGAACAAAACCCTCACGAAAAAATTCTATTAACATTTTTTAGTCCCAGCGGATACGAAATACGAAAAAATTATCAGTTTGCAGACATTGTTTGCTACCTCCCTTTTGACTGTAAAAAAAATGCTAGAGAATTTATCAAAATCATAAATCCCAAAAAAGTATTTTTTGTAAAATACGAATTTTGGTGTTTCTATATTGACGAATTATTTAATAAAAAAATTCCTTTGTATTTAATTTCTGGAATTTTTAGAAAAAATCAATTGTTTTTTAAACCATACGGAAAATTTTACCTGAAAAGATTAGAAAAATTTTCTTTCTTCTTTTTACAAGATGAAAACTCAAAAAAAATATTAAATAATTTCAACATAAACAATTGCATCGTTTGTGGAGATACTCGACATGACCGCGTTTTTCAAATTGCAAAAGATAATTATAGCAACGAATATCTGGAAAAATTTTCAAAAAATAAAAATACAATTGTCTGTGGTAGCACTTGGATTGAAGACGAGATAATTCTTTGCGAGATTTTTGATAAACTTGATAATGACTTTAATCTGATAATCGCTCCGCACGAAATTACCGAAAAAAACATTTCCTATCTTGAAAAACATTTTGGAAAAAATGCTGTAAAATTTTCTGAAATTGAAAATGCAAAATTGGATAATATGAAACTTATTATTATTGATTCCATAGGAATATTATCAAAAATATATCGTTATGGAAAATTTGCTTATGTTGGCGGAGGTTTTGGAAAAGGTATCCATAATATTTTGGAAGCCACAGTTTATAATATTCCTGTTTTCTTTGGACCAAAATACAAAAAATTTAAGGAAGCAATAGATTTGATTGATGAAAATGTAGCATTTACTTTTAATAATAAAGAAGAGTTATTGAAACAAATTCAAGAATTATCGCTTCAAGAAAAATATGACAAATCAAAAGAAAACGCGAAAAAATATTTTTTAAAATCTGTTGGTGCAACAGAAGAAATATATAATAGAACAAAATAAATATTAACTTTGTAAAAAAATATGGGAATTATTATTGAAAATATTACAAAAGTTTATGGAACACAAAAAGCCTTGGATAATGTAAGTTTAAACATTGAAAAAGGTAAAATTACCGGATTTCTTGGACCAAACGGAGCAGGAAAATCTACAATGATGAAAATTATCACTGGCTACATTCCTCCTACCGAAGGAACTGTTAAAATTAATTCTCTTAGTGTTTTAGAAAATCCAATGGAAATACGTAAAATCCTTGGATATTTACCCGAAAACAATCCTCTATATTTAGATATGTATATTACTGAATATCTTGGATTTGTTGCATCTCTATATAAAATTGCAAACAAAGAAAAACGCATCAAAGAAATTATTGATATTACCGGATTAACGCCAGAAAAAAACAAAAAAATCGCTTCGCTGTCAAAAGGATATAGACAAAGAGTAGGTTTGGCACAAGCAATTATTCATAATCCGCAAATACTTATACTAGATGAACCAACTTCCGGACTTGACCCAATACAAATTATCGAAATACGAAATTTGATAAAAAACTTAGGAAAAGAAAAAACGGTGATGCTATCTACACATATTATGCAGGAAGCAGAAGCTATTTGCGATAATATAATAATTATAAACAAAGGAAAAATTGTTGCTTCAAACGACAGAAATAAGATACAACATTTAGGAAACCAAAACCTTATTTCTCTTTTTGTAGAATTTGCAAAACCTATTGACATTAGCGAAATTCAAAAAATTAAAAATATTATCAAAATTGAAAAAACTGAAAATAATAATTACATATTTACCTACAATTCTGAACACGACATAAGACAAGATATTTTTAATTTTGCAGTAAAAAACAATAACATAATTTTAAGCCAACAACTAAAAGAACGATCATTGGAAGACGTTTTTGTTGACTTAACATTATAATTTCCTGATGAAAAAATTATTACAACAGCTTTTCGCAAATTATCCCGCATACGAAGATTTATTATCCTTCTTAAAAAATTCGGAGAATAATATTATCAACGTTGATAATATTTTTTCTTCTTTCAAATCTTTGCTAATTGCTGACATTTTGTCAAAAAGCAACTCAAATCATTGCATAATACTTGACGACAAAGAATCTGCCGCATATTTTTACGATGATTTAACAAATATTCTTGGTAGCGACAAAAATGTTTCACTATTACCAAGTGTTTTTAAACACGGTTATGATTTTTCTAGCAGCGACAGCACAAATTTGGTTCTTAAAACTGAAGCTGTAAGCAAAATACTAAAATCAAAACAACATTTTATTTTAGTTACTTATCCTGATGCAATTATCGAAAAAATCGTTGATGCGAAAGAATTTGAAAGCAATAGTTTAGAGATTGCCACAGGCGATACTCTAACTATGGATTCTCTGATAGAAACATTAAACAATTTTGGATTTTCCGGCGAACACTTTGTAACCGAACCCGGCAACTTCGCCGTAAGAGGAAGTCTTGTTGATGTTTTTTCTTTTAACAGCGAACTGCCATACAGAATAGATTTCTTTGGTGATACTATCGACAGTATCAGAACATTTGACATTGAAACTCAACTATCAATATCAAAATTAAACAAAATCACTCTTATCCCAGACATCAATAACATAAATGCAAAAGCAGAAAAAACCCCAATTTTTGAGATATTAAACATAAAAAAATGGGTATTTTGGTTGAGCAATTATCATGACATCATTAATAGAATTGATAAAGTTTATGAATATAACCAAAAAATAATCGAAGAACAAAACGAATTTTCTGCCGTACAAGCCAAAGAAGCTTTTGTTATTGACAGTAACTTGTTCGTTGATAATATTAAAAAATATAAGAATATTAATTTTTGTCAAAAAAATAATTCTGACACAAAATTCATTTCGTTCAATCTTTCTCCTCAACCAGTTTTCCGAAAAAAATTCGATTTATTCCTCTCCGACATAAAAGAAAAAACCGAAAGCAATTATTCCATATTTATATTAAGCAATAATCCGAAACAAATACAACGTATAAAAGATATTTTTGAGGAAAAAGATTGTTCCTTAGATTTTACGCCAGTATACGAAATAATAAATAAGGGTTTTGTCTGCCACGACAAAAAAATTTGCGTTTATACCGACCACGAAATTTTTGATAGATTTCATCGCTACAAAGTGAAATCATTCTCCAAAAAAGAATCAATGTCATTAAATGAATTGTCAGGATTGGAACAAGGCGATTATGTTGTGCATATTGATAACGGTATCGGAAAATTTGGAGGCTTACAAAAAATAAATATCAATGGAAAAATCCAAGAAGTTATTTCAATAATATACGGCAACAATGATATTTTATATGTAAATATTCACTCTCTTCATAAAATTTCAAAATACAGAAGTAAAGAGGGAGAAGCGCCAAAAATACATCCACTTGGTTCAGGAATGTGGAAAAGATTAAAAGAAAGAACCAAGAAAAACATTAAAGACATTGCAAAAGAATTGATAATGCTATATGCTGCAAGAAAAAACAGTACGGGTTTTTCTTTCTCTCCCGACAGTTCTATGCAATATGAATTAGAAGCATCTTTTATGTACGAAGATACTCCTGACCAGGTAAAATGCAATGATGACATTCGCAACGACATGGAATCGGAAGTTCCTATGGACAGGCTTATCTGCGGAGATGTGGGCTTTGGAAAAACAGAACTTGCAGTCCGTGCAGCATTTAAAGCTGCTTGCGACAATAAACAGGTAGCTATTCTTGTTCCAACAACAATCTTGGCTTTACAGCATTATCAAACATTTTCAGAAAGATTAAAAGATTTTCCCGTTTCCATCGCTTTGATTTGCCGACTAAGGACAAATACCGAAATCAAAAAAACCTTGGAAAATGTAAAAAACGGAAAAGTAGATATAATTATTGGCACACATAGAATTGTAAATAAAGACGTGGTTTTTAAAGATTTAGGATTGTTGGTTGTTGATGAAGAACAAAAATTCGGTGTTGGATTAAAAGAAAAAATTCGACAAATGAAAGTTTCAATCGACACATTAACATTGTCTGCAACACCAATACCGAGAACATTACAGTTTTCTTTGATGGGAGCAAGAGACATGTCTATATTAACAATGCCACCACCAAATCGTCAACCTGTAAATACTGAAGTTCACGTTTTTAATCCCGAGATTATTAAAGAAGCTATAAATTACGAAATTAATAGAAACGGTCAAGTTTTCTTCATTCATAATCGTGTTCAAAATATTCAGGAAATTGAAGACTTGATAAAAAAACTCTGTCCAAATGTGAAAACTATTGTAGCTCACGGACAAATGGAAGCATCAAAATTAGAAAAAATTATTTTGAATTTTATTCGTGGCGACTACGATATTTTAATATCCACAACAATAATTGAAAACGGCGTGGACATTCCAAATGTAAATACGATAATAATAAACGAAGCCAATCGCTTTGGATTGAGCGATTTACACCAACTAAGAGGACGCGTTGGAAGAAGTAATAAGAAATCGTTTTGCTACTTATTTTCACCACCGATGGAAGATATTACACCTGAAGCAAGACGAAGATTAAAAGCCATAGAAGAATTTTCTGAACTAGGAAGCGGATTAAACATTGCCTTACAAGACTTGGATATCCGCGGCGCAGGAAATGTCTTGGGAAGCGAACAATCGGGTTTTATTGCCGATATCGGATATGAAACATACATGAAAATTCTTAACGAAGCTCTAGAAGAAATGAGATACTCCGACACAGAAAATTTATTCCCTACACAAAACAATATTTCCAAAATATCTTCTTCAAACGATTGCAACGTAGAAACCGATTTCAGTATTTTTATTCCCGATTATTTTATCTCAAACACAACAGAAAGAATAAAAATTTACAAAGAACTTGACAATGTTAAAAGCGAAAACGATCTAAATACATTTAGGAATAATCTCGTTGACAGATTCGGGAAAATTCCTGAAGAGACTAACAATTTATTCAAAATTGTAGAATTAAGATTGATAACAGCAAGATTTTTCTTCACAAAAATCACGATAAAAAATTCTCTCTTTGTAGCAAATTTTCCAGCAGAAGAAAAACATCCATTTTATAATTCAGACGACTTCACTTTAATAATAAACTACGTTCAGCAGAACCAAAGAGACAGTTCAATAACAACACATAATAACAGTTTTATTCTGAAAATTAAGAATATTGATTCAATAGATAAAATCTTAAATATTTTTTTAGCTATAAACAAATCTGAAAAAATTTAAAACATTTGTGAAATTTTATTAAGATTTTTTTTAAAAAGAAAGATTATAAATATAAATTCATAAAAAAATATTAAATTTGCCGTCCAGAAAAAAATAAATGAAATCTATACTACAAATTTCTCTAAAAAATGCATTGTCAGCATTATATGATGTTAATGTTGATGAGAATAGCCTTCTTGTCGAAAAAACAAAAGAAGAATATTCCGGTAATTATACAATTGTTGTTTTTCCATTATTAAAATGGTCAAAAAAAAATGTTGAAGATACTTCACGCGAAATTATTACTGTTTTATTAAAAAATTGTAACTTAATAGCTTCTTATAATATAATAAAAGGCTTTCTCAATATTACGATAAAAGACGAATTTTGGATTTCAAAATTAAACGATATGTTTTTCGGGAAGAAAGAACTTGAGAAAAAATCTACAATCATGATTGAGTTTTCTTCTCCAAACACTAACAAGCCTCTTCATCTGGGACATATCAGAAATAACCTCTTAGGAGATTCCATTACACGAATAAAAGAAAAAGCAGGATACAATGTTATCAAAGTAAATTTAATAAATGACCGTGGAATCCATATTTGCAAATCGATGTTAGCATGGATGATATGGGGCAACAAGCAAACTCCCGAACAACTAGGCATTAAAGGAGATAAATTTGTTGGCAATTATTATGTATTATTCAACGATGAATACAAAAAAGAAATTGAATCTCTGATAAATAGCGGACAAACAAAAGAAGAAGCCTCAAATAATGCTCCTTTAATGAAGGAAGCAAGAAAAATTCTTCAAAGATGGGAA
>CAZBPT010000007.1:44664-56856 GCA_964493875.1 uncultured Bacteroidales bacterium
CTCAAATAATGCTCCTTTAATGAAGGAAGCAAGAAAAATTCTTCAAAGATGGGAAGCTAACGATCCTGAAATAATGAGAATCTGGAAAATGATGAACGAATGGGTTTATGAAGGATTCGATATTACATATAAAAATCTGGGCATAAGTTTCGACAAAATATATTACGAATCTGAAACTTATTTGTTGGGAAAAGAAATTATAAATGAAGGTCTCAAAAATAATATTTTTGAAAGAGACAAAGACAATTCTGTTTTCATTGATTTAACTGCCGAAGGCTTAGACAAAAAAATATTACTACGTAGCGATGGAACTACTGTTTACATAACTCAAGATATTGGAACTGCAATAAAAAGAATTGAAGAGACAAATCCTGAAAAAATATTATACGTTGTTGGTGATGAACAAAAATACCATTTCGAAGTATTGAAAAAAATTATCGGAAAAATTAATCCCGACTACGCAAATAAAATTGAACATATTTCATACGGAATGGTAGAATTACCAAGCGGGAAAATGAAATCTCGCGAAGGAACAGTTGTCGATGCTGATGACCTCATAAACAAAATGACTGAAACTGCAAAAAAACTATCAGCAACTCTCGGTAAAAACAGTGTTCTTCCAATAGAAGAGCAAGATGCCATTAACTTCAAAATTGCCATTGCTGCTTTAAAATATTATATATTAAAAGTAGATCCCAAAAAACAAATGACTTATAATCCTGAAGAATCTATTGATTTCAATGGAAATACAGGACCTTTTATTCAATATACAAATGCACGAATTAACTCGGTATTGAGAAAAGCAAAAACTGCAAATATCAACTATCACAACAAAATTAATATTACAACTTCACTACTAGAAATTGAAACAAAATTATTATCCGCATGTTTCGACTTTGAGGAAATAATAGATATTGCAGCTAATAAAAATACTCCCGGAATCGTCGCAAATTATATTTACGAATTGGCAAAAACATACAATCAATTTTACCACGATGTAAATATTTTGAATGAAAAAATGAAAGAAACATTATCTCTGCGATTATTACTATCGGAATATGTTTCTAAAATTCTTGTCGAAGGAATGGGGTTACTTGGCATCGAAATGCCTGAATCAATGTAAGAATAAATATTTAATTATTAAGGTAAAATTTTTTGCTCGATATCAAAATTGTCAAGTTTAAGATAATTTGATATTATTGAATTAAAAAATTTAATGTCTCCAGAAGTATAAAATTTTGTTTTATTGCCACTACTGGGAGCAATTTCTTTGATTCTATTTGCCATCAACAAATCTTTTGTTCTTCTTGCCACAGGCTCTGCAGAGTCAATAATTACAAAAGAATCTCCTGACAATTTATGAAAAACATCATTAAAAAAAGGAAAATGGGTGCAACCTAAAACGAGATAATCAACATTGTTTTTCTTAAAGAAATCAAAATGATTCATTATTGCATCTTCAACATCCTTACCGGAAAAAACACCTTGTTCGGCAAATTTTACCAAATCATTTCCCACACGCATGTGAATATTTACATATTGCTCATACTTTTTTTTATTTGTCAAAAAATGATTTCCTTTAAAAGTCCCCTCAGTAGCCAAGACTCCAATATTATTTGTTTTTGTAAACAAACAAGCGGGTTTCACAGCAGGTTCAACTCCAATGATTGGGATATCATAACAATTGCGAAGCTCGGAAATAACTGCAGCTGTGGCAGTATTACAAGCAACAACAATTAATTTACAATCTAAAGAAAGAAGAAAATTTACAATATTTTTCGAGAATTCAGAAACTTTTTGAGGAGGAAGAGGTCCATAAGGCGCATTCAAATTATCACCGAAATAACAAAAATTTTCATAAGGCAACTCCGATAATAATTCTTTTAGAATAGTCAACCCTCCTATTCCACTATCAAAAACACCTATCGGTTTAGATTTTTCTACCATCATCGTTAAAATATTATACAAATTTATCTGTTTTTTTGTAAATTTGTCTAAATTTTTATCAAATGCCATTATTAATTGAAAATTTTGTTAAAGACTGTATCTCGGGAATTTGGGAAATCAAAGAAACTGAAGCAGAATTATTACAATTAATATCATTATCAGAGAACGACCAAAAAAAACTTTTTTCTACTCGAGCAGACAAAAGAAGAATAGAAATTATTGCCACTCGCGTACTTATGAAAAAAATTGGCATTGAAGAAGATATTTTCTACATCGGTGACACTCCTTTTTGTAAAAATGGATATATAAGTATTTCACATTCAAAATCTTTGGTTACAGTTATTTGGAATAAAAACAATAAAGTTGCCATTGATATTGAAGAAATTAAAGACAAATTACAGTATTTGTCCTATAAAGTTTTTTCTGATGAAGAAATTGCTTTTTGCAATAATGACAATAAAAAACTTACAATTCTGTGGAATTGCAAAGAAGCCGTTTATAAGATTTTTGGCGACAAAGATTTGATTTTCAAAACAGAAATATATGTTTGTCCTTTTTCATTAAATGATTCAGAAATAACAACAATAGTAAAGAAAGACAAAATTGAAAAAAAATATTATCTTCAGTTTATGGAAATAAAAGAAAATACTCTTTGCTGGTGCGTTGATAGAAAATAAAAAAAAACTGCTACATATAACATGTAACAGTTTCTATATAATTGAAATTAATAACTATTTTCCTTCGATTTTATTTTTAACGATAATCATTATTTCGTTTTCTTTTAGCTGAGCTTCTTTTTCAATTTTTTCTGCATCATTAATTATTTTTGCTGCAAAATCTTTATCTTCAATTCCAGAAGCATTTATTTTTACATTTAAACCAGCACCAAGAACTGCTGAACGGCAACATAAAGCACCTACACCTGCATCTGAAACAGAATTTGGATTTCCAAACTCAGCCATTGCCTGACAAATTTCAAAACCATCAAAAGCTTTTTGCATAGTTCTGAAAGGTACATTTGTAGCATAAACAGTAGCTTCCTGAATTGCTTTCTTGCGAATAATTTTTTCCTCATCGCTTTTTTTAGGCAATGAAAGTGCATCCATAATTTTATTGAAAGCTGCGGTATCTTCATCTACAAGAGCAAGAAGTTCTGTCATCAATTTTTGACCTTTTTCTGCAATTTCTGAAAATTGTTGCCATTTATCGTCCCAACCGGCTTTGTGAGAAGATAAGTTTGCCACCATTGTTGCCAAAGACGCACCCAAAACAGCTAAATAAGCACTAATAGAACCACCACCAGGAGCAGGAGACTCTGATGCTGTTTCTTCAGCAAATGCCTTACATGTCATATCAACAAGTTTCTTCTGTTTGTTTCCTGATTCCAATAAATATTCAATAATTTTTTCTTCTGCAACAAAGGGTTTCAAATCATCTAAGCCCATTGATTTTACAGCTATTTTAATAATTTCAGATTCAGAAACACCAAGAGAACGTTGTTGTTTTGCCAAGAAATATTTTCCTGCTTCAATAATAGAAGCCTTAGGAACTAAACCAACAATTTCTGTTCCTGTAATTCTAACACCACGCAAAGCAGCTTTGTTACAAATTTCTTCAAAAGCAACATGTAAAGGAGTGGCTTCGATATTAGTAATATTCATAGATACTTGTGCAATTCCGTATTCATCAATAAACCAGCCAATTGCTTTTGTACCTTTTAATGTTCCGGCTTGCCAAATTTCTTTGCCTTGTTCATCTTTTTTGATTTTCCCTGTAACAGGATTACCTTCACGAACTGGTCTACCTTTTTCTCTAACGTCAAAAGCAATAGCATTTGCACGACGTGTTGAAGTTGTATTCAAGTTAAAATTTACTGCTAGTAAGAAATTTCTTGCACCAACAGCAGTAGCTCCAGAGTGAGCAACTTTATCATTCCATTTTGACGGACCAAAATCAGGTTTCCATTCCGGAGATTCAATTTTTTTTGCCAAACCTTCATATTCGCCGGCTCTATTATTTGCCAAATTACGTCTTATTTCTGTAAAGGCAGCAAATTCATAACAATAAATTGGAATTTCTAATTCTTCACCAATACGTTTTGCCAATTTTCTTGCATATTCAGCAGTTTCTTCCATGCTAATATTTGCTACAGGAACTAACGGGCAAACATCTGTCGCTCCAAAACGAGGATGAGCACCATGATGTTTTGACATATCAATAATTTCAGAAGCTTTTTTAACGGCTAAGAAAGCTGCTTCACAAACGGCTTCAGGTTCTCCAACAAACGTAACTACAGTACGATTTGTAGCAAATCCAGGATCCACATCTAGAAGTTTTACTCCTTCAACAGTTACAATTACATCTGTAATTTGTTTTATAACTTTCATGTCACGACCTTCACTAAAATTTGGTACGCATTCTATTAATTGTTTCATGATAATTTTTTTACAAAAGTATAACATTTTTCTATTATTTTGAAATAAAATATTATTCAATAAATAGAAAGGAAATAAAGAAAAATAAAAAAAATGATTATACTAAAACGTTTATAGATAGAGGAATAACAGAAAATTCAAAATTATTTCCTTTTACCAATTCGCCATCACATTCCAATAAAATATCGCTATCTGAAGAAACAGAGAAAGTTTTTTCACGGAAACAACGAATACCTTTTAAAGATTTTATTGTACCTTTATATAATTTCATGATATTGGCAATCATTTTAATTTTTGGCATATTGGGATATAAAGAAACATCAAGATAGCCGTCATCAATTAAAGCATCGGGTGTTTGTTGCATTCCGCCACCGGAAAATTTACCGTTGCCAATTCCCATAGATAAAAAATTATCTTCCAAAACCTCACCAGCTATAGATATTTTCATAATATTCGGTTTGAATACAATAAAACACTTTATCAACGACAAAAAATAAGCAATTTGAGTTCGTCCATATTCATGCATTTTATTTGTTGATTGAACAATAGCGGAATCCAAACCAAGACCGGCAACATTTATGAAAAAAATTTCTTTCTCTTCGTTTTCTGTAGTATATTGTATCTTACAAATATCTTGTTTTACAGTTTTCCCCGATATCAATCGTTCAATAGCAAGAGGAAAATCTTTTTTCATTTTATAGTATCTTGCCCAATCGTTACAAGTTCCCAAAATAATCGAGCCAAGAACAAGTTCTCTTGTATCAACCAATTTTTGTGAAAAAAGTCCGTTTATAACTTCATTTATTGTACCATCACCACCGATGACAATAAATTTTCGATATCCTTCGGCTAATTTAGTTTTTACAACTTCTTGTGCTTCTCCACCTTTTGTAGTAATATGAAAATCAAACAAAAGATTTTTAGCTTTCAGCATGGATTGAAGGACTAACCACTCCTTAACGGCCTTTTTTCTTCCTGCAAATGGATTTATGATAAAAAAGTATTCTTCCAAAATCAACTGTATTTATTTACAAAAGTAAAATTTTTTGTTGAATTTCTATTATTTTCTATATAAAAAACAATAGATTTCAACTCATTTGTTTATGAAATAAAAAAATGACTTGTGCTACATTTTAGAACAAAAAAATATATATTTGTAAAAATTTTATATGAAAGATTTTGCCGCAATAGATTTTGAGACAGCCAATTATAATAGTAGCAGTGTTTGTTCGGTAGGAATTGTGATAGTACGTAACGGAATAGCAACAGATACGTTTTACAGTCTAATACAACCGGAGCCGAATTATTACAATTGGCGATGCTCTTCAGTAAATGGGCTGTCAGCCAACGACACCAACAATGCACCTATATTTCCTCAAGTATGGAAAAATATTGCTCCAAGAATTGAAGGATTGCCTTTAGTAGCACACAACAGTCCTTTTGACGAAGGCTGTCTTAAAGCTGTTTTCAGAACTTACAACATGGATTATCCGGATTATAAATTTTATTGCACTTGCAGGGCTTCAAGAAAAGTACTTAAACACTTACCAAATCATCAACTACAAACAGTAGCAATGGAATGCGGATACAATTTAACAAATCACCATCACGCATTGGCAGATGCAGAAGCTTGTGCTGCAATTGCATTAAAATTATTATAAGATTTTTATTTGAAAATTGTTCTTGTTTTTATTGTTTATAACAATTAAAATGAGTTTCACAATATATCAAAATCAAAAAAAAGTTGTATTTTTGCAAAAAAATAGATGGAAAATAAAATCAAAAAAATATCAAAATTTTCAAAAAAAGACGATTCGTCTGTTGTTTTAAGAGAAATAAAAGAATATAATATAAATAACGATATAATTAGGAACACAGAATTTGATGAAGACGGAAATCAAAGTTATGAATTCATAGCAAAATATGACGATACAAATAAATTAGTTCAAGAAATTACCACTTTTGTTGACGAAGAAGACAGCGAAACAAAAGACTATTCTTACGAAAATGATCTTTTGTCACAAATCGTTATAAATTCGGGTAGCGGTTGGCAAACAATTCTAAAATACAATTATGACGATTCAAAAAATAAGGTTACAATAGATGTTCTTGATGAAGACGGCACAAAAGAAGAAACAATTATTAAAATATACAACGACAAAAAACAAATAATTGAAGAAAGTCTTTTCGATGAAGACGATAAATTAAAATCAAGAACAAAATACTCCTTCTCTGACGAGAACAAAATGATCCTTCAAGAAGAATACGACAATAAAGACCGTATTGAAAAATCCACAGAATTTTCTTACAACGAAAAAGGAAAAATTGAACTAAGTGTTGCTTATAATCACAAAGGGAAAATTATTGATTGGCAAAAATTATTTTATGACGAAAACAATCAATTTTCAAGACAAGAAGACATGGCAGGCAATGTAATATTATTTTCATATAGTAATGAAGGAAAAGAAACCATTGAAAAACATTTTTCCAATAATGGTGCTGAAATATTAAACAGAACCACAAGATATGACGATAACAACAATATTATCGAACAAATTTCAGAAGGACTTCATAACCAAGAAAGCCTTAGTTATGAATATGAATATTTTTAAGAAGAAAATTATTTTGCTCTAAATACTAGAACAATAGGAACACCTGTAAAATTAAATGTTTTTCTCAATCTATTTTCTAAATATCTTTTATAAGGTTCTTTAATATATTGAGGAAGATTAACAAAGAAAGCAAAAACCGGTGTAGGTGTTGGTAATTGAGTAACATACTTAATTTTAATTGTTTTTCCTTTTTGTGTAGGTGGTGGAAAATCTTCAATTGCTTCTTGAAGAAATTCGTTCAATTTAGATGTTGTAATTTTCTGCTTCATATTTTCATATACCTGCATAGCAACTTGAACAACATCCATAATTCTTTGTTTATTTAATGTAGAAATAAACAATATCGGAATATCATTAAAGGGAGCGATTTTTTCTCTTATCGTTTGCTGATAATCTTTTAAAGTATTGGTTTCTTTTTCAATCAAATCCCATTTATTTACTAAAATTACCAAACCTTTTTTATTTTTTCTTATTAAATTAAGGATATTCTGGTCTTGAGCTTCAAAGCCAATAGAAGCATCTATCATCAAAAGACAAACATCAGCTCTTTCAATAGCTCTGATTGCACGCATAACAGAATAAAATTCCAAATCTTCTGTTACTTTACTTTTTTTTCTAACACCGGCAGTATCAACCAGCATAAAATCGTAACCAAATTTATTGTATCTTATATTTATAGAATCACGTGTAGTTCCTGCTATGTCTGTAACAATATTACGATTTTCAGAAATTAGTACATTTGTAAGTGAAGATTTTCCTACATTTGGTCTGCCAACAATTGTAATTCGTGGTAAATCATCTAAAGTTTCAATTAGATTTTCATCAATATCTTCAACAATTGCATCCAACAATTCTCCTGTCCCTGAACCACTTACCGCAGAAATACAATATACATCGCCTAATCCTAAATTATAAAACTCATAGCTTTCTGCAATCAATTGATTATTATCAACTTTATTTGCAACAACGAATATAGGCTTTTTAGAAGCTCTCAGTAAATTTGCCACATATTGGTCTAAATCTGTAATTCCAGTTGTTGTATCAAGAACAAAAATAATTGAATCTGCTTCTTCAACTGCAATAACAACTTGTTGTTTTATTTCATTTTCAAAAACATTATTGGGATTTTCAACATAACCTCCAGTATCGACAACCGAAAAAGTTTTTCCATTCCAAACTGAATGTCCATATATTCTGTCTCTTGTAACTCCGCTTTCATCATCAACAATAGCTTCACGCCTTTCTATCAATCGGTTAAAAAGTGTTGATTTCCCTACATTTGGTCGCCCTACTATTGCAATTAAATTCCCCATAATTTATTTTTGTAAAGTTAATACTTTCTTTTCTAAAAAAAAAAGATAGTTTTTTATGACTAATATTTTATTTTTGTAAAAAAAAGATGAAAGTATGTGGTTTTAGTTTTATAAGAAATGCTGTTAAATATGATTATCCTATAGTAGAATCCATTCGTTCAATCCTCCCTATATGCGACAAATTTGTTATTGCCGTGGGAAATTCTGAAGATAATACTTTAGAATTAATAGAAAACATTGATAGAGAAAAGATAATTGTAATAGAAACCACATGGGACGATTCTTTAAGAGAAGGCGGGCGTGTCTTGGCATTAGAGACAGATAAAGCATTTCAAACAATAACTAATGACTTCGATTGGTGCTTTTATATCCAAGGAGATGAAGTTGTTCACGAAAAATATTTGCCGACAATAAAAAAGGCAATGGAAGAACAATTAGACAACAATAAAGTTGATGGCCTATTATTCAAATATTTACATTTTTACGGATCTTACGACTATGTTGGAGAATCTTTTCGTTGGTATCGAAACGAAATAAGAGTAATAAGAAACAATAAAGATATATTTTCATTTCGCGATGCACAAGGATTTAGGAAAAAACCAAACGAAAAACTAAATGTTGTTTCCATTGACGCTTATATATATCACTATGGCTGGGTAAAAGAACCCAAAGCAATGCAAAAAAAGCAAGAAACATTTAACAAACTATGGCACGATGATAATTGGCTCGAACAAAATGTTGTAAAAGCAGAAGAATTCGACTATTCAGGAATTGATATTTTACGTCTTTTCAATGATACACACCCCGAAGTAATGAAAGACAGAATTAAGAAAAAAAATTGGACATTCAACTTCGATATTTCAAAAAACAGAAGAAGTAGCAAAGATAAAATTAAACATTTCTTCGATAGAATCGGAATAAAATGGGGACAATACAAAAACTACAAAATTATTTAGTAATTGTCTTTGTTGATATTCTGCAACTTATAAGTATTAAATTTATGACTTAGAAGTATTACTAAATCATAATCAGAGATATTCATTAAAAAATCGGTTCTAAAATCGCACCAAGACAAAAATTTATTGAGGTTTTCGCCTTTCAGTCCCGTAATATTTTCAATTAAAGAATACTGTAATTTTGATAATACAAACTTTGCACTTTCTTCCTGTTGCCTAATTTTGTCCAATTTTCTTTTTTCCTTTGCTTCCTTGCTAAAGGCATCATACAAAGCAGAAATGGGACTCACAACAAAACCTGTAAATGAAGCGTCTCGTTCATAAAATGCTAAAACCTTTTCTTTTATTGGAAAATTTTTGACAGCATTATCAATGTCCATATTTTTCACATTAAGATTCATAAAATCGTATTCAAATTGCTGCTGCCTTCGCAAAGCTATAATATTTACATTTTTCAACTCATAAGCACGGGGGTCTAAAAAAACGAACAAAGGTTCTTTCTCTTCTGTGGATTGAGCAGGAACAAAGACTGCAACAGTTTTATATCCTAAACAAGATATTATTAATGTATCCTTTGGAGTTGCCGATAAAATAAAATATCCGCTAGTATCACTTATTGTACCTACTCGAGAATTTTTTACAAAAACATTTACATACGGAATTGCTGCCTGCGTTTTTGTGTCGTAAATATAACCGGCAATCAAAACTTTATTTGAAATTTTATATATTTGGCAATAAGTATCAACGCTATAACAAAGCAAAAAAGATAAAAAAAATAATATTATAAGCTTCTTTTTCACTTCAAAATAAACGAATAAAAAAAATTATTATTTTGAAAGAATAAATTATTATTTTTGCAAAAAAAATATATGAGCGAATTTTTTTCTGTATTTATTAATCCTGAAGCATGGATAGCAATACTAACTCTAGTTTTTCTTGAAGTAGTATTAGGAATCGACAATATTGTTTTTTTGTCTATAATGTCGAATAAAGCACCTGAAGAAAAGAGGGCAAAAGTTCGCACAATAGGTCTTCTTCTTGCAATGCTCGGCAGAATAGGATTTCTTTGTGCTATTTCGTGGTTAATGACTCTCGACCGCCCTTTATACGTATTTGAAAGCGAAAATATTGTTTTCAACATAAATATTAGAAGTATAATTATTTTATTTGGTGGTCTCTTTCTTCTTTACAAAAGTGTGAAAGAAATTCATCATAAAATGGAATTAAGAGACGACGATGAAGAAAAAAACAACTCTAAAAAAAATAGTATTTTTGTTCTCATTACAGAAATATTTTTGTTGGATTTAATATTTTCCATAGATAGTGTCTTAACAGCTGTCGGTATGGTAAGTCAGAACGAATTTGGAAAAAGTGGAGCATTAAGTATTATGATTTTAGCCATAGTTGTTGCAGTAATAATAATGATGTTGTTTTCAGGACCTATTAGTAAATTTGTAAACAAACACCCATCAATACAAATGTTAGCTCTTTCGTTTCTAATACTTATAGGGGTAACGTTATTGGTTGAAGCTTGTCATCTTGCTACTCTCCAAATATATAATTCGACCATTGGAGAAATACCAAAAGGATATATATACTTTGCAATATTTTTCTCACTAGGTGTAGAGATGCTTAACCTAAGGTTTAAGAAAAAACAGGCAAAAAAAGTCAAAGAATAAAAATTATAAATCTACAACAAATTTTTTCAAATCGTGATTTTGTAAAGAGAATGGGATAACTTCCTTTATCATATTAATGATAACTTTCAACAATTGCGTTCTTACGAAAGTATTATTAACCATTAAAGAGACCTCACGTACAGCAGAATTATTTTTGAAATTTCTCAAATTATCTTGTTTTTCTTCTGGTAACCCCATTGCATGTAATTCTGGAATAATTGTCAAACCTTTATTATGATCTACAATATGCATTAAAGTGTCAATACTCCCTGATTCATAATGAACCGTATCTTTATTATTGCCCTTTTGTTTCAAATTGCAAAGTCTTTCTACCTGACTTCTCAAACAATGTTCGTTTTCCAACAACCACAAATCATTGATATCGATTGAATCCAAATCGATTTCTTTATCACTATATTTCTTATCATTGGGAGAAACGTATGCAAAAAATTTCTCATAATAAATTGGATATTCAACAAAATCATTTCTATTTAAAGGTCCTGCAAGCAAAGCACCGTCAAGAGTTCCTTTTCTTAATTTTTCGATAATATTTGCAGTAGTAGTTTCTTGAATTATTAATTTCAAATCGGGATAATTATTGTGTTGTTTTTCAATCAACAAAGGCACTACATAAGGAGCAACAGTAGGAATAATGCCAAGAACAAAAGTTCCAGTTGATAGATTTTGCTCGTTTTCAATAATTTTTTTAATAGCATTTATGGAATTTAAACTTGACCGCGCTTGGTTAATAATTTTTTCACCGATATATGTTGGAACAATTGGATGTTTTGTTCTATCAAAAATTTGAACCCCAAGTTCTTCTTCGAGTTTTTGTATCATCATACTCAAAGAAGGTTGAGTAACACCACAAAATTCTGCAGCTCTTACAAAATGCTGATGTTCCGATACTGCAATAATATATTCTAATTGTTGAATATTCATAAAAAATAAATTATCACAAATATAAAATAAAATGAGCAATAAAAATTATTTTTTATAAATTTTGGCAATATTAAATTCCATAAAATATCAATAAAAAAACATTGAAATAAAAAAAAAAATTTTATATTTGTAGTAATATAATTAAAAAAGTATTATTAGAAAAAATAACAGAGCAAGATGGAAACAATAATTAGCGCTTTGATAATTTTAGGAGTATTGGGAATAATATTAGCTATCATTCTTTATTTTATAGCCCAAAAGTTTAAAATAGAAGAAAATCCATTATTAGAAGGAGTTGTAGAATTATT
>CAZBPT010000007.1:56956-61911 GCA_964493875.1 uncultured Bacteroidales bacterium
GCAATAGCTCATGCTACTTACGGAGGAGAAACAGCATGTATTTATGGCTGTTTAGGTTATGGAGACTGCGTAAGAACATGTCCCCACGATGCAATATTTTTAGATGAAGAATCCGGCTTGCCACAATTCAATGAATATTTATGTATTTCATGTGGAATCTGCGCAAAAGCATGTCCACGTTCTTTAATAGAATTACGCAATAAAGGTAAAAACGACAAACGCGTTTATGTTGCATGTAAAAATAAAGACAAAGGTGCTGAAGCAAAACGTGCATGCTCTTCTGCTTGTATAGGCTGCGGTAAATGTGCCAAAGTATGTCCATTTGAAGCAATCACAATCACAAACAATCTCGCATACATCGATCCTAATAAATGTAAACTTTGTGGAAAATGCTCGATTGAATGTCCAACAGGTGCAATATTAAACGTTAATTTTCCACCAAGAAAATCAAACGTAGAAAACGAAAATATTATTAATTAAAAATATATTGGGATGTTAAAAACTTTTTCAAAAGGCGGTGTTCATCCGGAAGAAAATAAAATATCGGAACATAATAAAATCCGTGAAATAGAAATACCCAAACAAGTACAAATATTTGTTTCACAACATATTGGTGTTCCTGCAGAGGTGATTGTTCAAAAGGGAGATTATGTAAAAGCAGGTCAATTAATTGCAAAAGCAAATGGTTTTGTTTCGGCAAATGTTCATTCTTCAGTGTCTGGTAAAATAAATAAAATTGATACAACAACAGATGTCAACGGATACAAACAAACAGCAATATTTATTGATGTTGAAGGAGACGAATGGTTAGAAGATATTGATAGAAGTCCCGAAATAGTAAAGAATTATGATAATTTATCAGCAGAAGAAATTCGCAACAAAATTGCAGCTGCTGGCATTGTAGGTTCCGGAGGAGCCACTTTTCCAACACATGTAAAATTATCAATTCCACAGGGTAAATCTTGCAACTATCTGTTAATAAACGGAGTTGAATGCGAGCCGTATCTTACATCTGACCATCAAATGATGTTGGAACACCCTGAAGAAATTCTTATAGGATGCAAATTGGTACAAAAAGCCACTGGCGCAAAAGAAATTATTATCGGAATTGAAAATAATAAAAAAGATGCTATTGCTCTTCTTAGCGAAAAAGCAAAATCTTTTCCCAATATATCTGTTGTTGCTTTAAAGATGAAATATCCACAAGGAGCAGAAAAACAACTAATAAAAGCTCTTACTAAAAGAGAAGTTCCTTCGGGGAAATTACCTATTGAAGTTGGTTGTGTAGTACAAAATGCAGGAACTATTTTTGCAATATATGAAGCTGTTTTAAAAAATAAAGCTTTCTTTGAAAGAGTAGTAACAGTTACAGGAAAATCTTTGGAAAAACCTTCAAATATTAGAGCAAGAATCGGCACTCCTATAAAAAATCTGATAGATGATTGTGGCGGTTGCCCTGAAAATACCGGAAAAATTATCAGTGGCGGTCCAATGATGGGAAAAGCTATCGTTAATGATAATATTCCAATAACAAAAGGAAGTTCAGGAATTTTGTTGATGCCAGAAAATATTTCAAAAAGAAGAAGAGAAAGCCATTGTATTCGCTGTGCGAAATGCGTATCGGCCTGTCCAATGGGACTAGAACCTTTCCTATTAAGAAATCTTTCGGTAAATAATCTTACAGAAGATTTACACAAAGAAAGAGTTCTCGACTGTGTAGAATGCGGTTGTTGCAGTTTTACTTGCCCCGCAAATATTCCTCTTCTTGATCATATTCGCATTGCCAAAGCAAATGTAAATAAACTTCTAAGAAGCAAGAAGTAATATTTAAGAACAATGACTAGTGGAAAAGAAAACAAAATCCATATAGGTATTTATGGAAAACGAAATGTTGGAAAATCCTCTTTCATTAATTATATTACTGGGCAAAATATTTCAATAGTTTCTCAAGAAAAAGGAACAACTACAGACCCCGTAAAACGAAGTTATGAAATATTAAACTTCGCTCCTGTAATTTTTATTGACACCGCAGGAATTGACGATGAAGGAACTGTAGGAAAACTGCGAATCGACAAAACATTTAATACAATCAGCAATATTGACATTGCAATTATTATTATTTCTGATAATAATTTTAATGAAAGTGAAGAAAATATTATTGAGCAGTGTAAAAATCTTTCTATTCCTTTTTTTATCATCAACAACAAAGCAGATATATGTAAAATATCTGAAAATTTAAAATCAAAAATTACAGAAAAATATAAATGCCCAATAATTGATTTTTCAACAAACAGCAACTATGACAAGGAAATTATTTTTAAAACTATAAAAAATATTATTCCTGCAAATTCTTGGAAATCCGAATCATTGTTAGGAGATATTATCAATAAAAATGATTTAATATTATTAATAATGCCCATAGATACAGAAGCTCCTGCAGGAAGAATAATTTTGCCTCAAGTTCAAACTATTCGTGATATTCTGGATAACAATTGCATTTGCATCGCATTAAAAGAATCGGAACTACCTTATTTTTTAGAAAATAATACTATGAAAATAAAGTTGGCAGTTACAGACTCACAAATGTTTGGAAAGGTTGAGAAAATAATTCCGGAAGAAATACCTTTAACAGGATTTTCAATATTATTGGCAAAACACAAAGGAGATTTTGAAAACTATCTATTAGGAACTCCTGCTATAAGCAAACTAAAAGATGGAAGCAATATCTTAATTTTAGAAAGTTGCAGCCACCATACATCTTGCGAAGATATCGGACGATACAAAATTCCAAAATTATTGGAAAAATTTACAAATAAAAAACTTAACTTTACATTTGTTTCAGGTTTATCAGAAATTCCGGGAAATATTACAGATTATAATCTCGTGGTTCAATGTGGAGGATGTATGATAACAAAAAAACAAATACTGAATCGATTAAAACCGTTTACCGATAATAATATTCCAATAACTAATTATGGAATGTTGATAGCATATACACAGGGAATTTTTGAAACCGCAACTAAAATGTTTAAAAAATGAAAATTATCAAAATATTATTTTATTTTTCTTGTTTGATTTTTTGCATATCTTGTTCCTCAATAAAAAATCCTGCAAAAATTAAAAAATACGTTTTATTTCATAGTTCGGAAGGAGATTTTGTTGTCGGACTGTATGAAGGAACTCCACAACACAAAGAAAATTTTATAATGAATTGTAATGAAGGACTTTACGATTCTTGTCTGCTTTATTCTGTAAAACCAACAGCAATAAAAAAATTGGGAATAAAAGAAGGCGAAACAGAAAAAGAAGTATTGAACAGCAATAAAGAAATTTCAAATTATGTTCCTAATGAATTTAATCCGAAATTAATTAATAAAACAGGAGCAATTGCGATGTTAAATTCTCCAAATACTAACGACAGTGATTTTCGTCTTTTCTACATTGTAGAAGGCTCGAAGTTAAACAAAAGATTATCAAAAGGATACGTTAATAGGAAAAATTTACCGATAGTAAAAAAATATATAGACGATTTTGTAAGTGTTCCCGGAAGAGAACATCTGAAAGACAGTTTAAATAATCTTCTAGCAAGAAGAATGCAAGACACAGCAAACTTTAGTAAGCTATGGGGTGCTTTGCGAGATTCTGTTACTCCATTGATAGAAAAAGATGGAATAAAACTATTATCGATTTCTCCTGAGAACACTAAAATATACGAAGAAATTGGTGGCTATCCAGAACTTGACAATAAAACAACTGTCTTTGGGGAAATTGTTTGGAACAAAGATATTTTCAATTCATTAAATAAATTGAACATCAATATTGATTATTTAATTAACGAAAAAGTTTATTTGTACAATAATCAAATAATGAATAAATGTCAGTATAAAAAATTCGTCAAAAAACAAAAAAAGTAAATCCATGAACATATTATCATTAGATGCTGGTGGGACAAATTTTATTTTTTCCGCTATAAAAGACGGCAAAATAATTGACAAAAACGTTGAAATAAAATTATCAAACGAAAACAAAAACAATTTGGATTCCTGTTTAAATTTGATTATCGACGGATTTCAAAAAATTAAAGAGATTTCAAATGAAAAAGTAGATGCCATAAGTTTTGCATTTCCTGGTCCTGCCGATTATCGTCTAGGAATTATAGGAAAATTAGCAAATCTTCCTTGCTTCGGAAATAGCAATGGTGTAGCTCTCGGACCTCTCTTAAAAAATATTTTTAATGTTCCTGTTTTTATTAATAATGACGGAGATTTATATGCTTATGGAGAAGCTCTCTCAGGAACTTTACCTTTCATAAACAAAGAATTATCAAAAAGAAACAACACAAAACAATATAAAAATTTAGTTGGTCTGACAATAGGAACAGGATTTGGTGCAGGGATTGTTTCCGACAAACAATTATTAAAGGGAGATAATATTTGTGCAGGAGAAATATGGATAACCTCAAACAAAATAAATACTGAAATAAATGCCGAAGAAGCCATCAGTGCACGTGCTATAAAATCATTTTTTTCAAAATTCGCCAAGATAGATTTTTCTGATTGCCCCGAATCAAAAGAAATTTTTGATATTGCCAACGATGATAATAATCCACTTAAAGAACCGGCACAACTCGCTTTTGAAAAAATGGGAGAATTTTTAGGAGACAGCATCGCAAACCTTTTTGCTCTTTTCGATGGTATCGTAGTTGTCGGAGGAAATGTAAGTAAAGCACATAAATTTATTGTTCCGGGAATAAAAAAAGTGCTATCATCGCAATTTAAAAAAATAAATTCATCACAACTTAACAATAGAGTTACTCAAGATTTTTTCTGCTTAAACGATGAAAAAGAATTTGAAGACTTTCTAAGAGCTCGTGAAAACAAAATCAAAATTCCATATTCCGACAAAGAAATAATTTATGACGCTGTGCCTCGCGTGGCTTATACTTTTTCTGAATA
>CAZBPT010000008.1:0-2118 GCA_964493875.1 uncultured Bacteroidales bacterium
TTGGACGTGTTGCAGAATTAAGATATGGTAAAATAGTATTAGCAGAGAAAAAAATAGAGGAACTCAAAGAAAAATTAAAAAAGATTCAGGGTGACAAACCTATGATTGATGAAGTTGTTGATGCTGAAGATATTGCCGATATTGTAAGTCGTTGGACCGGTATTCCTGTTTCTAAAATGCTTTCGGGAGAACGCGAAAAACTTTTAAATTTAGAACAAGAATTACACAAACGTGTTATTGGACAAGATGAAGCAATAATTGCTGTTTCTGATGCTGTGAGACGTTCTCGTGCAGGTCTTCAGGATAGCGGAAAACCAATAGGTTCGTTTATATTCATTGGCTCAACCGGAGTGGGTAAAACCGAATTGGCAAAAGCTCTTGCAGAAATACTTTTTGATGATGAAGCAATGATGACAAGAATTGACATGAGCGAATATCAGGAAAAATTTTCTGTAACTCGTCTTATCGGTGCGCCTCCCGGATATGTGGGTTATGACGAAAGTGGCGAACTTACCGAAGCTGTACGAAGAAAACCGTATTCCGTTGTCCTTTTTGACGAAATTGAAAAAGCTCACCCTGATGTTTTCAATATTTTGTTGCAAGTTCTCGACGATGGTCGTTTAACAGATAATAAAGGAAGAACCGTAAATTTTAAAAATACAATTATCATAATGACATCAAACTTAGGTTCTGAGTTTATTCAAAGAGAAATTGAAAATAATACTTATAATGATGAAAAGATTAAGACAATTATTATCAACGAACTGAGAAAAACAATGCGACCGGAATTTTTAAACAGAATCGATGATATTCTTGTTTTTAAACCATTAGGAAAAGATGAAATTATTAAAATTATAAATATTCATTTAAACAAACTTATAAGCAAATTAGCAGAAAACGGCTACAATTTAGAAATAAGCGATGATGCAAAGAAAATTATGGCTAACGAAGCTTATGACCCTCTTTATGGGGCCCGACCGATAAAAAGGTATATTCAAAAAGAAATTGAAAATGTTATCGCTAAAATGTTGATTAATGAAAATATTAATAATAAATCTATAACTGTTGATGGCGTTAATGGCGAATTGATTATAAAATAGTTTTTTGTTTTTTTAGATATATAAAAAAGAGACCTTTTGGGTCTCTTTTTTTTTGATTATCGATATATTTTTTATTGTTCAATTATGAGTTTCTGTATTGTAACTTTATTGTAACTTTCAATTTTTACTATATATATGCCGGCAAATTGGCTAAAAGAAAATTCTTCGTTAGCATTTACATTATATTCTGCAACAATTTTTCCTGTGATGTCGAAAATGGAAACAAGAGAATTTTCGTTAGATATAATATTTACAATACCTGTTGATGGATTTGGGAAAATATTGAGTTTTTGTTTTGCAGAAATATCTTCAATATCAAGAACAGTATTATCGCATGGTAATGATGTAGCTGCCCACGTATCCGTTGTATAGGAAATTTCGGAGTCGGAGTAACATCTTAAAAATTCAAGATAATCCACAGCTATTTGAGGCAAATTACTGAAATAAGGTATGAAGCCGCTATATTCGGGAACTCCTTTTAGATATGATAAGCCAATTTTTTCTGTATATGAATAAGTAAAACTCGCAAAAATGGGTTCTCCTTCAGAAACAGGAATGTCTTCTCCTATGATTTCCGATACAATCGTTTTAAGTTCTTGGTTGTTTGTCTCAATGCTATGAATTACAAATCTTGCGGAAAAAACCGAATCTATTGTTTCGGAAGTATCATAATTATATTTATCATACATAAATGTAAATATAACAGTATCATCTACTTGTACATCAAAATCGAATAATAAATTCCACTCATTTCTGTAATAATAATAAATTTTACCGGCATTTTGTTTAATAATATATGATTCAGTTGCAGTTGTTGTACTGTCAAAATATTGTTTTAAAATACGGCAACTGTCTCCTGCTACAATTGTATCTTTTTCGGATTTAAAATATTTAAAATGTCCATATGGTCCGTGACTTGAAGCATTGTTATAATACCACTCCGCGCCCACGCTTGCAAATTCTTGTGATACCTGTGCGTTTACACTCACATAAATTCCAATAAATAATAATAATAATA
>CAZBPT010000008.1:2218-6467 GCA_964493875.1 uncultured Bacteroidales bacterium
AACAAAAAAAACAAAATTTAGTTTAAAATATTAATCGAGAATTTCGACTTCTTTACTCTGCTTAATGAACTTATATATTTTACTACAACCTTATTCAGATTTGAATAAGTTCGAAGACAAAATTTATTCACATTTTAATGTTCTGTTATTTAGTTAGTTAGTTGTTATTTGTCACAACGCAGAAAAAAGTTAAAATTTTTGCATAAAAAATATATAAATAAATGTATATTTGTTTAGTCGTTCAGCACAGATTTAAATGGGACCTGATTTCTTTCTGAAAAAAATAAAAAAAACTAATTTTTAGAACCCAGCTTTTATTAAATTTATTATTATGAACAAACTTTTTACAACTTTTTTATTAATGGTTTTTCCGTTTATTTCCTATGCTCAGGAATTGAATATCACTATTGGACCGATTACCGAAACCAAAGATGACATCGAAAATGTGGGTCAGGTGAAAGACAAAATTTATACAATAATGACAAACGATAAAGGAACAGAAAAATCTTTGATAATCTACGACCAGAACCTTAATCTGCAAAAAGAATCTCAGTTTTATAGTAAAAAAGTTGATGGCATCGGAGTTATAAACAGTAAATTCGACTATTTTCAATCTTTATTTTTTAAAAACAGTATTTTGCATATTTTTAGTACTTTTGAAACTAAATCAAAATCTAAGCTTTTGCTAGTGCAAAAGTCCGATTTAGATGGTAATTTCATCGGAGAATTAAAAGTTATAGAAGAGATTAAAGATACAAAAAAATTTATCAGCAAATTTGCGGTAGTATGCAACGAAGACAGCACTATGTTTGCCGTGCTGAAATTTCCTGACTACAAAAATACTGCAAACCAAAACATTTCGATTAGTACCTTCAAAGCGGACTTAACAAAGGTGAATACCAAGGACATAGTCTTACCACATCAAGATATAAATGCAGTTTATAAGGACGCCTTTCTGTCTAATGACGGAGACGTTTTCCTAGCTATGTATGTCGAACTTAATAAGAAAGATGCTGTAAAAAACGAAGACAACGATTTTTATTCAATTATTAATACACATATAGCAAATAATAATCCTATTTCTGAATATCAGATGAAACTTAATGGAAAAAATATGGTAAATGTTTTTATAAAACTCAATAACAATAACAATCAAATTATTTGCACAGGTTTTTATTCCAACATCAATACAACGGCCAAAAGAACAAGAGATATTGACGGATTTAGTATAATGACTATTAGTACAAAGGACGACTCAATCATAAAACAATTTTCCAAAGATTTCCCACAACAATTGATTTATCAACTTTTGTCGAGAGACCTAGACAAAGAATTGAAAGAAGACCAAGGAATTTCTGATAATTACATTTTTAATGGTATTTATCCAAAACCCGACGGCTCTATGATGGTTACAAGCGAATATTTTCAGGTTTATTCAATTTGTCACCAATACAATCAACCATGTACTGATTTTTATGATCGTTTCAATGTATTATTAATCAATATTGATAAAAACGGTGAAATTCAGAATTTTATAGATTTACCAAAAGAACAAACTATTGTGAATAATTTAAAATTAAGACCTACAACTTCCTATATTACAATGCAAAAAGGAAACGAATTTGTGATTGTCTACAACGATCACGAAGATAATCAACATAGACAAATTACCAGAGGTAAAGATGTTCAAGAAATGATGGACCCTGAGGAATCTATTGTTACAATTGTAAAAATAAACGAAAAAGGAGAGATTAAAAAAGAATTTTTCCAAGTGGATAAAACTCTTAAAGTTACGCCTCTACCACTGTTTGGAATGAAAATCGGTGAAGGCAAATATGCGATGCCACTTTACAACAAGAAAAGAACCGGTCTAATAAAATATGAAATAAAATAGTTGTATAAAAATGAAGAAATTAGTTTTAATTGCATTTATCACATTGTGTATTTCAAGTATTGAAGCACAAACAGTGATAGTTTACAATTGTGACACTACGGCACAATCTCGCACTAAATCGAAGGTTCATATGAATGCTGTTTCTTGGAATTATTCATTGCTCGGTCGCGGTTCCCTTGCCTTTGAATATGATAGAAAAATAAATGATTATCTACAAATTATGGCTGGTGCAGGTTTAACCATTATTAATCCATGGTATTCTTATAAATATTTTGTTATGGATTACAATCGATATGAACTTAAATCTGTTATGCCCGGTCTTCTTCTGGAAATTGCTCCGAAAGTTTTTCCAGTACGATTGGACTACCTCGATGGTTTCTATATTTCACCAATGTACAGATATAAAACCTATAATATGATTTTAAAAAATATTTTTGTTCTTCAAGATCCTGAGCAAGAATTTAAACATTCTACATCTTCTCACGACCTTGCACTTGTTTTCGGAGTCCAGTATGATAGAGGTTATTTTGATCCATTTTGGTCGTTCTACATAGGGGCTGGCTACTCCTTCGGGAAAGAAAAATTTCAAGGACAAACAAGCAATATGAATCCATTACTAATTCTTCTCGGTGGCAGAATCGGGTTTTCTTGGTAGAAATATACAGTCTCCATAACAATACCTACACTATTCAATTGAAATAATAATTTATTCCCAATTTGTTAACAAATAAAATAAATCTTTATAAGAAAAAATTAGATTTTCAATTTTTATATCTTCAACAGAATCTAAAGATAAAATTACACGATTATCTTTTTCAACTTGAATAACTGTTCCTTTTAATTTTGAATATTCGGTTAAAAATATCCAATTGTAATTAATATCGGTACTTGTCCAAACTTTATAGATTTCGTTGTTTATTTTTATACAATTTGATCTACATTTATAATTTTTAATTACTTTTGTTTCTTTGTTTTGACATCTGTTTTCGTTATTCGTTGTTGTAGTTTTTCCTTTCTCTAATTCCGATTTATTATTTGGATTGTATAACTGCTCAATAGCGTTTTTTTCTTTATTGCAACAGTTTTTTACTTTTTCCCATTTTGTAAGAAAAATAATTTTATTGTCATCGCCTTTTTTTGATATGAATTCTGCTTCTCTATAGTTATTGTTCTTTTTGTCTATCAAGCTTATATAATTGTTATTTGTAGGGTTTTGACTTTTTCCATTAGAAATATCCAAATATTTTCCTGATTCTTGATAAAATATTGCTTTGTCATCGTTTAATACGACATACTTAGTAACCTTGTCGATATACTCACTATCTTTATATATCAATACTTTTGCTTGCGAATAAATATAAGAACTAATTGCTATTGCAAAAAATAAAATTAAAATTTTCTTCATAGTTATAAATTTTTAGTTTTAAAATAATAACGATAACTCCATGTATCAAATAACAAATCAGCAAGAGAACAATAGGCAGATGTACGAGCAATTCTTTGAATAATACCTTTATTGTTAGATATGGCTTCCCATGAGTATCCAATATCTAAATATCCTTGTATTAATTTATGTCCCACTGATACATCTGTTTTAGCGGCATCTATTACATCATTAATACTTAAAAATTTCGAATTGGAACAACTTTGTTGGTAATCATTCCAAAATTGAATGCTATTTTTTGAAAAATCGACGACTGACAATGCTTTGCCCTTTTTTGCATCTATTAAATTAGACTTTATTATATTATTAAATAGTTTATTTAATTGTATAGTAGCTGTATCGAAACCATCATATTTATTAAATATTGAATCTAATTTTAAATAAAACATATCTTCATCATTAATAGCAGAGCTATCATTTTTTTGCTGTTCAAAGAAGGATTTATTTTTTAAATCACATATCATTTGTTTAAAATCCGATAGTTCATTGGTGTCTAAGTCATCAAATAAAATCAACATAACCGAATCAATATTTTCAATTACAATTTCATTATTGCTATTATTAATCATAGTTAATAAAGTATCACAAATTTCATTGTGGATTTTTCCGAAACTTGCATTATAAACAAAAATCTTTCTAATTTCTGAATCATCTCTGGTAGATAATTCATTATTATACCTTTCTTTTTCACAGCCAAATCCAAACGCTGTGAAAATAACGAACATGCTTAAATAAATAATTATCTTCTTTTTCATATTGCATATTTTAATTTATTAATATATTTATGCAAATATATTAAAATAATTAAAAAAAAAAAATATAATTTTTCAAATTAAAATTATAATAAAATCGGAGAATATAAACGCTTAATTTTGTTTTGTAAATTGAAATAAAAATTGTAATTTTGTTTA
>CAZBPT010000008.1:6567-9188 GCA_964493875.1 uncultured Bacteroidales bacterium
AAAAATTAAAAAAATTGCATCTAAAAACAAAATATATCGTAGTTTTATCGGAATGGGATATTACCCAACTGCTACTCCGTCAGTGATATTGCGTAACATTTTTGAAAATCCGGGATGGTAC
The DNA here is from genome assembly GCA_964493875.1 of uncultured Bacteroidales bacterium. Taxonomy (GTDB): domain Bacteria; phylum Bacteroidota; class Bacteroidia; order Bacteroidales; family ML635J-15; genus Bact-19. The sequence goes on from CAZBPT010000008.1 coordinate 6,689, forward strand.
ACTTCTTATACTCCGTATCAAGCTGAAATCAGTCAAGGTAGGTTGGAAGCATTACTAAACTTTCAAACTGTTGTTAGTGATTTAACCGGTTTTGAAATTTCCAATTGTTCTTTATTGGACGAAGCTACTGCTGCTGCTGAAGCAATTCGTATGATGTATAACTGTCGTTCTCGTCAAGCAGTGAAAGATGGTAAAAATGTAGTTTTTGTAGATAAAGATATTTTTCCTCAAACTCTAAGCGTGATTATATTACGTGCAGAACCACTTGGAATTAAAGTTGTTACCGGAGATTATACAAATCACGAATTTTGCGATAAAACTTTTGGCGCTATAGTACAATATCCAGCAGCTTCAGGTGAAATAAAAGATTATAAAGCTTTTACTGCAAAAGCACATGAAAAAGAAGTTATGGTTAGTGCTATATGTGATTTAATGTCATTGGTATTAATAACTCCTCCAGCAGAATGGGGTGCCGATATTGCCGTTGGAAGTTCTCAACGTTTTGGTATTCCTATGGGATTCGGTGGACCAAGTGCTGCTTTCCTTGCTACAAAAGACGAGTATAAACGTCAAATGCCCGGAAGAATTATCGGTGTCAGCGTAGATAAATTTGGTAAACCTGCTTTACGTATGGCTATCGGAACTCGCGAACAACATATAAAAAGAGAAAAAGCTACTTCAAATATTTGTACTGCACAAGCTCTTTTGGCAATAATGTCCGGTATGTATGCCGTTTATCACGGTCCAAAAGGTTTGACAAATATCGCTTTAAATATTTATTATTCAACAAAAACCTTAATCAATGAAATTAAAAAATTAGGTTATACCATAAATAATAAAAATTTCTTTGATACTTTTGAAATTATTTTGCCAGCAAATATTAAAACATCGGATATTCAAAAATTGGCTTTGGCAAAAGAAATCAATTTCTTCTATAAAGATAATAATACAGTGAAAATAAGTGCTGATGAACTTATTAACATTGATGAAATAAATTCTATTATTGAAATTTTCGCAAAAGCAAACAACAAATCATTTACAGCAATTAAAGATATTGATACGACTTGTGATGGTGATATGGATTGTAAAGATTCTCGTACAACAGCATTCCTAGAACAAAAAATATTCAATACTTATCATTGTGAAAGTGATATGATGCGTTATATAAAAATGTTGGAAAATAGAGACATTGCTTTAAATCGTAGTATGATTCCTCTTGGCAGTTGTACTATGAAACTTAATCCTGCAACTACAATGTTGCCATTAAGTTGGGTTGAATTTAACGGATTACATCCATTTGTACCTGCCGACCAAGCAAAAGGATATCATGAACTAATATCTGAATTGGAAAATGATTTGAAAACTATTACCGGTTTTGCAGGCGTTACTTTACAACCAACTTCTGGTGCTGCCGGCGAACACACAGGATTAATGTTGATAAGAGCATATCACCATGCAAATGGAAATACTAATCGTAATTTATGTTTAATTCCTGCTTCGGCTCATGGAACTAATCCTGCTTCTGCTGCAATGGCTGGAATGGATATCATTACTGTAAAAACCGATGATAACGGTAATATTGATGTTGAAGATTTCCGCCAAAAAGCAATTGAAAATAAAGATGTTTTGTCTTGTACAATGATTACATATCCTTCAACTCATGGCGTTTTTGAAAAAAGTATTAAAGAACTTGTAGAAATAGTTCATAGCAACGGCGGACTTGTTTATATGGACGGTGCCAATATGAATGCTCAAATCGGTTTTACAAATCCTGGCTTTATTGGTGCTGATGTTTGCCATTTGAATTTACATAAATCCTTTGCAGGACCTCACGGAGGTGGTGGACCTGGCGTAGGACCAGTTTGCGTTAACGAAAAATTATTAAAATTTTTACCAAAACATTGTGCTGTAAAAGTTGAAAATGAAACCGGTAAATCTATTAATGCAGTTTCTTCTTCTCCTTACGGAAGTGCTATGATTCTCCCGATAAATCATTCTTATATCAGAATGCTTGGTGCAGAAGGTTTGAAAAAATCAACAGAAATGGCTATCTTCAATGCTAACTATATTGTTGCTTCTCTAAAAGGAACTTTTGAAGCTCTTTATACAGATGAAAACGGACATTGTGCCCACGAAACTATTCTTGATGTTAGAAAATTTAAAGACGAATACGGAATTGAAGCCGCTGACATTGCACGCCGTTTAATGGACTTTGGATATCACGCTCCAACATTATCTTTCCCGGTTCACGAAACCTTAATGATTGAACCTACTGAAAGCGAAAGTAAAGTTGAACTTGATAAATTTATTGAAGCAATGAAAATTATCAAACAAGAATGCGAAGATATCAAATCAGGAAAATTAGATGCTGAAGATAATCCTTTGAAAAATGCTCCTCATACGCAGTTTGAATGTACAGCTAATGAATGGAATCATAAATATAGTCGTGAAAAAGCTGCATTTCCTGCAGAATGGGTAAAAGAAAATAAATTCTGGCCTT
>CAZBPT010000008.1:9288-16874 GCA_964493875.1 uncultured Bacteroidales bacterium
TCATTTGAAAATCTATTTCAAATTTTTATGTAGCAGTATGAAAAAAATTATTTTTCTAAGAGAGATTTTAATTTAACTATAGATTTCTCAATTCCTAAGCTAATTTGATATGGGTTTTCTGCCAACATATAGCAAGGAGTTGTAATTACAAGATTTTTTTCATCAAAACAGATTTCGTCATAATTTTTATCTTCGTGTTCTGCTCCAAAACCTTCAATTATCTTAGTCGTTAGTCGGTTGTCGCCAATAGTAACTTTTGCTTTTAACACTTTAGCAATAATTACAGGAGCGATGCAAAGTGCTACTATTGGTTTTTTTTCACTATGAAATGCGTTGATAATTTTTTCTATTTCAGGGTCAACCGAAAAATATCTTCCTTCAAAAGCATAATTACATAGATTTTTTGCTGCACCAAAACCTCCAGGAAATACTATTGCGTCAAAATCTTCTACTTTTAAAAGTGAAAGTTCTTTAATGTTTCCTCTTGCTATTCGTGCTGCTTCAACAAGCATGTTTCTGCTTTCATTACTTACATCGGAATTGTAATGATTTATTACGTGGTGTTGTGGCTTGTTAGGGGCAAAACATTGGTATTGAAAATCATATTTAGCTAATGCCCACAAACTTAAAGTTGCTTCATGAATTTCGCTACCATCGTTTGATCCGCAACCACATAGTATTACTGCAATTTTTTTCATCTTATCTTGCGCCGAGTTCTTTGTCATAAACCATTAATCCGGCTTCGTTTCCGTTGATTTTTTTAAGCATATCAACGATTGTTAATGCAGAATCTTCTTCTTCTACTTGTTCTTTAACAAACCATTGTAACATGTTTTGTGTAGCATAATCCTTTTCTGCAATTGCTGATTCTAAGATTTTATAAATCATTGAAGTAACTTTTTGTTCGTGATCGTAGCTTTCTTCAAAAACTTCTAAAACAGTTTTCCATTTGTTTTTTACATTGTCAATTTTGTTAAGTACTACATTACCGCCTCTTTCTTGGATATATCCCAAAATTTTATAAGCATGTTCTTGTTCTTCTTTAGCTTGAAGACGCATCCAATGAGCCATACCTTTGTAATTGTTTTCGTCAAACCAAATTGACATACTCAAATATAAATATGCAGACCACAATTCTGCATTTATTTGTTCGTTTAATTCTAAATTAATTTTTTTAGTTATTTTCATTATTGTATATTTTATACAAAGATATTGTTTTTTATGAAAATCTCAAATAATAAAAAAAAAAAGAGGTGAAAAAATCACCTCTAAGAATTTAATAACATTTAAATTAATTTTCTTCTATTGCGTTTTGAGGACAAACACTTGCGCAAGCGCCACAAGATAAACAATCGTCTTCATTAATAGAATAAATATCTCCTTCGTGAATTGCTCCAACTGGGCATTCATCAATGCATGAACCACATGCTATACATTTGTCGGTTATTTTATATGCCATTTTTATTTATTTTATCTGCAAATTTAATATTTGTTTTCTTAGAAAAAAAATAAACTTAACATTTCTTTAAATTTATAATCATTTTAAATAACGAAATAAATCAATTTACAAATTCTAAAATACTGATAATTAATTATTTGTTTATTTTTTTAATAGTTACAGTTCTGTTGGTATTTGAAATTTCAATTTCAATATTTCTATCATAATTATCTGTACAATAAGCGTTTACAAATTCCTCAAGAGAAATTTTTTGTGCTTCTATTGGAGGGAAGAGACTTTGCTGTAAAGCTTCTTTTGCTCCATTAGGCATTCCGTCTGAACCAAAAATTAAATCTTTACCCGGAACAAAACCGGCTTCATCAATAAGCATTCTAAAAGGATTATTATTTATTACATATTCTTCTTTAAGTCTGTCGCGATATATCTCTGAATCCATATTGAAATTAGGTTGCATCGACAAAATTAAACCCAAATCCTTTGCTTTAAAAGCTTGCTTTTTATTGATAAATTGACAGTGTTCTAATCGTATTTTTGATCGAATTTCTGATTTTAATTTATTTAAACTATTTACAATTTGTTCTATTGAAATTTCCCCAATGCAGTGAATTGCCAAATCTGCCTTAAGTGATAACAATTCAGAAATTTTATTGTGGATTTCTTTATCGCTATAAATTAATATCGGATTCGAGTTCCCTTTAAATCCTTCTGTGGCAGCCGAACGAGCGCCTAATGCTCCATCAGCAAATATTTTTATCCCTTTGCATTTTGCTTTTTTCTCATCAGATAATCCTTGATAAAAATTGCTATTGGTCCATATTTCGGTGAAATAATCTAACTGCATTTTTTCAAACAAAGAAATAATTTCCATCTTATCAACATACATCTCGGAAGCAAAACAAACACCTTCGTTTAGAAAATTTTCTATTGAGTTATTTATAATTGTTTCATTAATTACATTTAGGTTTGCAATAAAAGAAAGTATTTGCATTAAATGCATTTCAATCCATTGTTGATTGTTGTGATTTTTTACAAAATCGGGAAAACTCTTTTCAAAAATTTTTCCTGCACTTTCATTAAAAAGAAATTTATGTAATGAATTGTGAATTATCAAGATTACTTTATCGCTTCGGATATCATCAGCATTCAATGCAAAATAATTATCAAGCCAACCTGTTGCAATAACAATATTATTGTCAGGAATACATTTGTTAATAAGATTTATGGCTTCTTGTTTTTTCTTGCAATTAAAAAGATTTAGTGAGCTGTTGAATAGAGACGAATAAGTAAAAAAATGATTATGCTTATCAATTAAAAAAGGGATTTTTACAGACATTCTATTATTTTTTTACAGGAAGCCAGTACTGACTACGACCGATTAATCCAAGTTTATCAATAGAGCCCCTTAATTTTAATCTATTTTTATCTTTTTCATATGATACTGTTGCGTAGTAAATATCTCCTGATTCAGGATCTAAAACCTTGCCTACAAGTTCTCCATCATCTTCTATAAGGTCTTTCATAATTATTAAACCCAAGACAGGTTTGTCTTTGTCAGCACCTTTGCATTTGATACATTTTGAATCAGTGTGAGTATAGAGTTTTTCTATTTTACCATAATATTTGCCATTTGTAGCCTTGTATATTCTCACTTCTGAGCGGACATCTCCAGTTTTGTCGTCAACGGATTTCCATGTGCCTGTTATTTTATTTACTTGTGAAAAAACCGAAGTTGTAGTAACAATAAGAAAAATACAAAATATAATTCTTTTTATCATAATTTTTTTTTGTAAAAATACAATTTTTTATTTAAAATCAAAACAATTTATTCAGTTTTGGAAATTTCAATCAGTATTTTCAACTTCCCAAACCTCTGCATTTTTTATTTGTAATTCTTTGGGATGGAAAACAGGATTTTTTATACCAGCTTTTAGTTGTTTTTCAAAATCATTAAAAACTTTTAAAGCAGGTTTTTGAAGAATGAGAATTGCAATAATATTTGTCCAAGCCATTAAGGCTACACCTATGTCAGCAATATCCCATGCAAGTTGCATTTCTGCGATTGAAGTAAAATACATTACTATAAGAAAACTGCATCTGAGGATGAAAAGAGCAATTTTTTCTTGTTTCTTTTTTCTGAAAATAAAGTATATGTTGCTTTCTGCTTGGAAATAGTAGCTAATGAGTGTTGTAAATGCGAATAAAGCAAGAATTATTGCTACAAATGGCGCACCAAAACCCGGCAAGACAGAATTTACACTCATTTGAGTGAAAATAGGACCGTGTTCTGTTATTGTTGCAGGTAAATTTCCACCTTCATAAACAATATTTCCAACATTATCCCAAACTCTGTACATTCCTGTAGATAATATTATAAAAGCAGTTGCGGAACAAACTAACAATGTATCAATGTAAACCGAGAAGGCTTGAACAAGACCTTGCTTTGAGGGATGTGAAACTTCTGCTGCAGCTGCTGCATGTACCGCTGACCCTTGCCCTGCTTCATTTGAATATATTCCTCGTTTTACGCCCATAGCGATTGTAGCACCAGCAATTCCACCTAATGCAGGTTCTAATCCAAATGCCGATTTAATTATTAACACAAAAACATCAGGAATTGTATAATAATTAATTGAAATTATTATTATTGCGACAATAATATAAAGGAGTGCCATAATAGGCGTGATAAATTCTGCCACGCGTGCAATTCTTTTAACTCCACCAAAGATTATTAATGCTAAAAGTATTGCTATTACAATTGTTGTTAGTCGTAAATCTATTCCAAAAGCATGATTAAAAGCGTATGCGACGCCATTGGATTGTACCCCGGGGCATAATATTCCTTCAGCCAAAATTGTAACTATTGCAAATACCCATGCAAACCATTTGCTTTTCATTCCTTTGAGAATGTAATATGCGGGTCCTCCACGGTAATGTCCGTCAATTTTTTCTTTGTAAATTTGTCCTAATGAAGATTCTACATATGCTGTGCTGGCCCCTAAGAATGCTGTTATCCACATCCAAAAAACTGAGCCCGGACCTCCTAATGCTATTGCTGTGGCAACTCCTGCAATATTTCCGGTTCCAACACGACCTGACAATGCCAACATAAATGCCTGAAATGAGGAAATTCCTTCTTTAGATGATTTTCGTGAAAAAAGTAATTTTACCATACTTTTTAGAAATCGAACTTGTAGAAATTTTGTTCTTATTGAAAAATATAATCCTGCTCCTAAGCATAGAATTACTAAACTGAATCCCATTAGACTGGAACTTATTTCTTTTATTATAAAAGTGAATGTTTCCATGTTATTTAATGAAGTAATTATTTTTTAATTCATGCTCTACAGTGGTTGCATCTCCGTGACCCGGATAAACTGTAGTTGTAATTGGCAAAGACAAAATTTTATTTTTTATACTGGCAATAAGCGTATTGTAGTCGCCATCTTGAAAATCTGTTCTTCCAATACTTTCATAAAATAAAGTATCGCCTACAATAATACTGTCAATATATTTTATGTAATATGCTAAACTCCCTTTGCTGTGTCCTGGAACATAAAGTACATCTACAGTAGAATTTCCAAAAAAGATTTTATCTCCATCATCAATATATTTATCAGGAAGAGATTGAGCCGATACTTTTATATGGTAATGTGCTGCAATTTTGTCACATTCCAAAATCCATAAATTATCGCCTTTATGCATTAATACGGGCACGTTAAATTCTTTTTTTAGTAATTCATTGCCACAAATATGATCAAAATGACCATGAGTATTAAGAATATATTTAATATTGATTTCTTCTTTTTTAACAAATTCAACTATGCTGTTAAATTCTTCCATATTGGAAACTGCAGGATCTATTATTATGGCTTCCTTTGTATCGTCATATATGAGAAAAGAATTTACTGCAAGAAAATTAAAGGCAAAGGTTTTTATTTTAATCATTTTTTTTTTGTAAATTTAATTAATTTTTAATAAAAAAAAATTATCTGCAGAATTTTTACATAAATTTGTAAAAAAATACGAAATTATTCCTAAAATCGTTTTAAAAGCTATATGGATATAAAAGCAAATATCGAAAAAATAAGAGAAGATTTTCCAATTTTAAAAGAAAAAATTTATGGGAAACCATTAATATATTTTGATAATGCAGCTACAACTCAAAAGCCATTGACGGTAATAAATACTATTTGTGATTTTTATTCAAAATATAATGCTAATGTTCATCGTGGCATTCATTTTTTGAGTAACTATTGTACAGATGCAATGGAAGAAAGTAGAAAATTAATTAGTTCTTATATTAATGCAAATTCAGTTGAAGAAATTATTTTTACTCGTGGTACAACTGAATCTATAAATTTAATCACATATACTTACGGTGAAGATTTTATTAATAGCGGTGATGAGATTATTATTACAGAAATGGAACATCATTCTAATATTGTTCCTTGGCAATTATTGTCTATCAGAAAAAATGCTACTCTTAAAATAATTCCTATTAGCGATAGTGGCGATTTAGAAATTGATAAACTGAAAAATTTATTGTCAGATAAAACAAAAATAGTTTCTTTTGTCGCAGTATCAAATGTTTTAGGAACTATTAATCCTGTTAAAGATATTATTCAATTTGTAAAAAATTATAATTCAAATATTTTAACTGTAGTTGACGCTGCGCAAATGGCGGCTCATGAAAAGATTGATGTTCAAGATCTAAATTGTGATTTTCTGGCTTTTTCTGCTCATAAAATGTATGGACCAACAGGAGTAGGGGTTTTATTTGGGAAAAAGAATATTCTAGAAAATATTCGTCCTTTTATGGGTGGAGGCGAAATGATTGGAAAAGTAAGTTTTGAAAAAACAACTTTTAATGTTTTACCGTACAAATTTGAAGCAGGAACTCCTAATTATATTGATGTGATTGCATTTGCGAAATCTATTGAATATATTAATAGTATTGGCTTGGACGATATTTTTCTTTATGAAAAATCATTATTGGATTATGCTTCTAATAAAATGAAAGAATTTAAAGAAGTTAATATTATTGGAAATTCAAATCATAAATCTGCAGTAATATCTTTTTCTGTAAATAATGTTCACCCTTCGGATATTGGAACTTTGCTCGACAAAATGGGAATTGCCATCAGAACAGGAACACATTGTGCTGAACCGCTGATGGAAAGATACAATATTAACGGTACGTCAAGATTATCTTTCGCTTTTTATAACAGTATTGAAGAAATAGATGTCTTTTTCTCAGCTTTTAATAGAGTAATGAAAATGTTGTTGTGATTTTTAATTATTAATAACGATTTCTTCATTAAGAATATAATAAAAAAACAAGAGATAATTTTTTATCTCTTATTTTTTTGAATTATTAAGAATTTTTATTAGATTTTATTCTTTGTCTGTAGATATTGGAACTGTTGATTCTTCAGAAGATTCTGGTTTTTCAGATCTTTGTTCTGTTTCTTGTTTATCAATATCGTTGGCATCAGGTTTGTTCATTCCAATAAAGTAACTTGACATTAAACAAAAAACAACTATTGCAGATATTAATACCCAAGTAGCTTTTTCTAAGAAATCAGTTGTCTTTTTAACGCCCATCATTTGGTTACCTACTCCTAAACCTGCTGTTAATCCGCCTCCTTTTCCTTTTTGTATCAATACTATTATCACTAATAATACTGAACAAATTATTGTCATTGTTATAAAAAATATTGCCATTGTTTTTATGTTTTTTTATTGTTATTTTTTAATTCTTCTACCTTTTTTATTTTTTCTGCAAAATAAACACTTTTTTCTGAATTTTTCAAATTTAATTTATGATAAATTTCAATTGCTCTGTCATATAATTTTTGCTTTACGTATATTTCTGCCAATTTTTCGGTAAAAATATTATTAGAACTTTCTTCAAGCTTTTTTGTCTTTGATACGTAGTTCCTATCTGCTATTATTCGTGGTTCTTCTTTGATAAATTTGTCAATCAAATTCTCTTTTTCTTGCTTTTCGTTTTCTATGATGATAATATTTTTTTCTTTATTATCTACAGTCTCAGAGATTTCTTTTATGGAGTTAAAAATACTGTCGGAGCTTTCACCATTTTCTTTTGCCTCGTTAATTTGGCGAA
>CAZBPT010000008.1:16974-57846 GCA_964493875.1 uncultured Bacteroidales bacterium
GTTTCTTGAGTTAATTTTTCTTCAACAATTGTTTCTTCTATTGCAGTTATTTCAGCAGGAATAATATTTTCCTGATTTTCTTCCATTGTTGAGATTTCTTTTACGGTATCGAAAATACTGTCGGAGCTTTCGCCATTTTCTTTTGCTTCGTTAATTAGTTCGAGGATGTCAATCTTTGGAGAATTTCTTTCATCTTCTTTATTAATGAGAGTGTTACGAGCAGTATTTATATTTTCAAAATGAATTTTTTGGAATAATAATTTTCTGTCAGGAATAAAAACAGCATTATATTTTAGGAAATTTTCAAATTTAATATCGCTGATATTGTATAAATTAATCAAATGTAAAGTTCTTGCAGTCTGAAAATATGGGTATTCGTTTAATAATTCCTCAATATTATTCAGAGAAGAGTCTGATAAAATATTTTGATTATCAATATAGTCGTAAAAAATTTCTGTTTTCATTATTTATTTTTTTATAAATTTTGACGAGAAACAATTATTATCATTTTTAATCTTTACTGTATAAACGCCAGAGTTAAGATTATCAATATAAAAAGAATTATAATTATTAAAATTGCTAGAAAGAACGATCTGACCATTAGAATTTACAATCTCTAATTTATAATTATCTTTTTGAGTATCAGAATCATTGCTTTTTAAAAACACATCAATTATATTATCGGCAATAGAAGGAATAACAACAAGATTTTCGTTATCGTCAACAGCTTTTCCGTTATATAGGACGTTATTTATTTTGTTTGTTAGATCAACTGCATCAAAGAAATCATCTTTATTTTCTGCCGCAATAATAGCGAAAGAAACTTTTACTGTTTCATTTGGAGAAATATTAAAAGGACCAGCAGAAACAGAACTAGCAATATCGGTATTTTCTGTATCATCATTTAAAAAAGGAGTAGAGATTACTGCAAATTTTTCATCATTCGAGAAGCCGTTTGTAATATTGATATAATCGTTGTTTTCGTGTATCGGAAATGCTACATTGTTTGCTGATTGTTTCCCCAGCAATTTTATTCCTGCGTAAAGCGATTTATTATTATTTTCATATTTACAATACAAGAAATTCTTTTCTGGGTTAAATTCTGTAGAATTTTTTGCAGGAACTATCAAATCCCAGTCACAAAAAATTGCAAAATAATAATCGTTAATATTATTATTCGAACTGTTAGTTATTTCGTAATCGACAATGAAAAAATTTTTATATTTTTCTCCTTTTTTAGAATATATATTTTGTTTAAATTTCATTCCAAGTGGAGCTAAATCTTTGCTGTCGTCAAAATCGGTATAAATATTATTGTCAAAGAAATTATAAATATTATCGTTAATTTCTGTTGGTGGAGTAAAAGTTTTAAAGTCGCTTTTTTGTAAGGAAGAGCTGAAAATATTATTTATGCTGTTTCCCGCAATGATACTGCATTCTGAAAGAATATCGTAATTGTTGTCGAAGCATAATCCGTTTCCATTTTTTGCATTAAGGTCGTTAAATGCAAGTCTTCCGTTTCCCACCACAGAAAGAGTCATCAAATCGGTAGAAATATCGATATATTCTTTTTTTAATTTTACATAAATGTTTTGTGTGGCGTTGTAATTATCGCCAGAATAAATGAGTTCCAAAGTGGCTATTTCACCAAGTTCTGCAGTTTCAAAAACATTTATGATAATTTTATTTTCAGAAAAATAATCTTCAAGAGTTGTCAGGTTACCTGAAAAAATTGATGATGTAAGTAATTCGGCGTTGTCTGAGTGAAGAATTGCAGTTATTGTCAGATTATTTGCATTTGCAAGGTAATTTGTAAAATGTCCGTTTATTGTTATTTTATTCTCGTCGTAATTAATTTCATGGTTGTGGAATCTTATTGATGCCGTTGCTTGCATTGTAAGTGCTTTATATAAATTAATTCTGCCACTTCCCATCTTTCCAACATAAGGAATATTTGATTCTATAGTGTCGATGTTATCGCTTGATATTCTTATTATTTCTTCTATTTGTCTTGCATTGTAATCAGGAAAATATGTTCGTAGTATTCCTGCACAACCTGCAACAATTGGCGAAGAGTATGAAGTGCCTTGATAAGCTGTTCCGTAAGAATTGTTTGTATAAGTTGAATAGTAAGCACCGCATGGAGCAGCAATATCCACGGTATAAGAATATGTAGAGCCTCCGCCTGTTGGACTGTTTGGTCTCCAAATGTTATCATTTGCGAATGTTCCGGTAGCTGACAAGACATTTTCATAGGAGCCTGGATAGAAAAGCGTTTCGCTTGCTGTGTTTCCTGCTCCTGCAACTACTAGTAAATCATAATTTTCATTTACGTAATTTATAATATCTTGTCCCATTTGTTGATAGAATTCGCTTCCCCAACTGCAATTAACAACCTTACAACCGTGTTCGGCAGCATATAATATTGATTGATAGCCATTTACTAGATTGTTGTTTGTGTCGGCAATTTTCAACGGTAAAAATTTACAATTGAAGCCTGAACCTGCAACCCCAATAAGATTGTTGGTTTTTGCTGACGAGATTCCTGAAACAACAACTCCGTGGTCGCTTGTTTCATATTGTGGATTATTGTCGTTATCTCCAAAATCCCAACCATAAAAATTATCTATATATCCATCATTATCATTGTCAATTCCGTCAATTTTATCTGAATAATTGTATTTTATTTGATTAACGAATTCATCGTGATATAAATCAATTCCTGTGTCAGATATGCCAATCACAGTATTCGTATCACCTTTACAAATATCCCAAGCCTTATCGGCAGAAATCAAGCTAATCCAATATTGATTTGTTTGAGAATAATAATCGTTTACAGAATATAAAGGATATATTTTATATAAGGGTTCTGCATATTCAATTTCGGGTAGCAAAGAAAGCTCTTTGGTAATTTTATTTATATCTGTATTTTTTGAAAACTTTAATCTGTAAATATTATTTATTGAAGAATATGCTTTGTCCTTTTTTGTTTTAATTTCTTCTGATATTGAAAAATCATTAAGATTAGATAAATATTTTTCTAAATTTTTACATTCTGCTTTTTGCATTTTTGTTTTAAAAATAACAATATCATCATAATAATTTTTTTCTGATTGTGCAAAAATCTTTGCCTGGAAACAGAAAAAAGCAAAAATGATAATGTAAAAATTGATTTTCATTTTAAAATATAGTTACAAATATAATAAAAAGAAATTGAATTATCAAACGTGCAGAAACTTAGAAATTAATTGTCGTTTATGATATTAATAAAAGCATTTCTAATAATTTCTTGAACATTAATTTTGGAAGTACAAACAAATTCGCAAAGGGCGAGGTCTTCTTCAAGGACTTCGTATATACCTAATTGTTCAAGTTTTTCGATGTCGTTGGCAATAGCAGATTTTATTAACAATTGTGGATAAATATTTAGAGGGCAAACTTTTTCATATTCACCACTAATTATAAAAGCTCTTTGTCCGCCGTGAATATTTGTGCTTATTCTGTAGTTATCTTCATTCTTTCCAATTATTGAAGACTTAGGTTTCAAAAACTCTAGGTGATGAGAAAAGAATGCTTTGTTGTTTGAAAATTTATTAAGTCCGGGCGTCAACCATCCAAAGAGATCATTGTCGTTGTTTCCTTCAGGAATTACTGTAAATGAATTATCAAAAAAATTCAGGTAGCGGTATTTGCTCACGTTCTTTCCTGTAAGAACATTACCGGAAATATATCTGCAATTATCGTTTGTAACTTTTTCTTTTAAAATATTTTCGAGAATTGCATTTGACAATGTTTTATAATAAGCAGGATTATTTATTTCAGAACCGCAAAGTGCGAAAATTCTTTCGGGATAAAATTGTTTATTTAAAAATAAATTTCCGATTATAGGTAAATCCGTTGCATTTAAAGTCCAAACAAATTCTCCTTTATTAATTGGTGCAATTTTATTAATATGAGTTCCAGCTAATCCGGCAGGGTGGGGACCATCAAAAAAATATATTTCGTAGTTGTTTTTTTCTTCAATCAAATTGTATAAAATTGAATTTTCTTTGAAAACTAATCTTAATTTATTTTTTGATAATAGAGAAATTATTTTTAAAGCGGCATTAATTTCAGCAGATTTATTTTGTAGCGTAAAATCATAATCGGCTGCTAATGGAGATGAATCGAAAAATGAGATAAAAATATCTCTTGGTGAAATATTTGGGTTTGCAATCGTTCCAAAAGGTCGTTGTTTAATATACAACCAAGTTCCTGATTCCAATAAAGAATCTTTTACGGTTTTTTCGTTGATACTGTAGGAATTAGGTATATTGAATAGCTTTGGATTCCCATTATCAATTTTTTTAATGATAATTTCATTTATGGAACGTTTTTCACCGCGGACAATTTCAATAATTTCTCCGTTTATTGGAGATGTCAATTTAATTTCCGGATAATTTTTGTCATGACAAATGCTGTCTCCTTGTTTAACTATATCTCCAATTTCTACTTCTAATTTAGGATTAAACCCAAAAAAATCACTTGGAGAGATAGCAAATAAATCGGGAATATAATCCTGCATAATTTTTTTTTCTGCTTCGCCTTTGATTTTAATATTTAATCCTTTTTTTATTCTGAAATGATTAGTCATTTTCAAATTTTATCGTTTTAACGCTTTTATAAAAAATAAAGTATATTAATTTGTTTTTTTAAATCGAGAACAAATTTTTGAACTAATAGTTTCTATTGAGTTATAGAGCCATTTATAATAATTTTCTGCAATTAATGAGAGTCCGTAAATCGCAATAAAGAATAAGCTTGCCCCAATGAGTTTTTCCCACCACGAGTTTGAAAAAATCGTTAAGAAAAAGTGACGGAACATTCCGTGAACAATGAAGATTGACATTGATAACTTCCCGATATTTAGCAATACTCGCTTAGTATAATTGCTTCTGTTAATAATTTTTTCATTTATAAAAGAAATTATTCCATATGAAAGAACAGTTATGGATAAGAAAGAAAACAAATAGAAAATTTTGAAAAAGTTACCAAGTCCAAATATAATTAATGCAGATAGAAATATTGAGAAGTGAATTTTTTTGTCTTTATTGAATGCGATAAGAATACCAAAAGTAAATTCAGGTAAGTGAGCAATGGAATTTGCCATCCAGAAAATATTTTCCGGTAGATGAAAAGAATATACTTCAAGAATAGTGGCGGTAAATGAAAGCAAACAAATTACAATAAATCCTTTTAAGTTGAATCTTTTAATTATTACAAATAATAGCGGAAAAATTATGTAGAATTGGAATATTAATCCCAAGAACCACCAAGGACCATTTATTGATAAATATTGGTCTGGAAGAAATGTGTGTATATTTAAGAATTTCCATAACATGGATCTCCATTCTGCTATTGTCATTAATCTGTAAGCAGTGATAATTGTGAGGAAGAAGAAAAATGTCAATCCAACAATTAGCATAGGGTAATACTTTTTTAATCTGTCAAGAAAGTAACGCCAATAATTTTTAGGTTTTGACATCATCGACAATGCAAGACCCAATCCGCTCATAAAAATAAAAATTTGTACCCCGTAGTGTCCAAAATAAGAGAAGAGTAAATTTATTAATTCTAATGGAGTTTCAAGAATTCCGTCATATAAATTTTTTATAGTGTTGGCAGAATAAGTAAACTCGTTTTCTCCTGTGTGAGGGTCCGTTAAATGCAAATAATTATGAAAAACAATAAGCAATATTCCAATCGCTTTAAAAATATTTGTGTCTTGTTTAGAAAATTGTTTTATTATCATAACTATTCATTTTCTTTTGAAATTTCAATTTTGGTGTCAGTCAGAATAATTTTAGTGTTTGGTTGCCATTTGTCATCCCAACGTGGAGGCGACAAAAATATCTTGAGATATATTTCATCTGTACTAATATTTTTAATAATATAGTTGTATGAAATTCTATTTTTATCTTTATATGATATTTTATCTTCTTTTAATAATATTGAAATATATTCGCTCATTTTTCCAATAATATTATTGTTTTTATCTGAATATTCTATATTTAGATATGGATAATTATCAAAATATAGAGAATCGGGGAATGCTATTTCTCCTTTAATATTTATTTTAAGGGAGTTAATATTTTTAATGTTAATTTTTTTATTAAAAATTGTATGGTGATATTTTTCTAGATTCCCATAATTAATGTTTTCATCATAAAAATATGCTAAACTATCAACTTCTTGGGATAGAAACGGTTGATAAACAATTTTTGAGCCGTTCGTGGTGATACAATTGTTATTATATGCATATTTGTTGCAATAAGATAAAATGTTAAATTTATTCTCTAAGTTGTTCATTATTACAGAATCATTTATTTCTGTAGTTTCAAGATAATCGTTTATTATATATAATTTTTTTTCACGGAAAGAAGTACTGCTCCTGTAATAATAATTATTATAAATCATTTCTCTAATACATCTGTCGTAATCGAGAATCAAAATCTTTTTATTTGAGTTAAAGTTTGATAAGCTATCTAGTCCTGTTCCAAACCAAGAGAGTTTTGAGTCTGATTTTAGATTATATTTATTTTGTAAAAGAGCAATAAGAGAAACAGCAATGTCGTTGTGAGACACAACAGATTTCATTTTTTTTGCTTTTTTTAGTAGTGGGGAATAAATAATAAGAGGAACGTGATAATATGATAAAGAATTTTTTGTAACCGCCCCAGATGCGTGATCCCCGGTAATAATAAAAATCGTATTTTTGAATTTGTTATTTTTTTTGTAATTTTCAATGAAATTTTTCACACAATCATCAGAATACATCAAAGGACATATTCTGTATAATAAATCTTGAAATACTTTTTGTTTGCCTTCTGAAAAAGAGTTCGCAATTTTTTTTGCTTTTGGAAGATATTCATTTAACAAAAATGTATCTCTTGTTTCCTTAGGATTTATAGCATCATGGTTACTTAGTGTTAAAATGATATTTAATTGTGGTTCGCTAATTTTGGAAATATGTTGGGTAGCCATTGAAAATAAAGCAGAATCTCTTAATCCCCATGCGGTTGCTTTTCTATTGTTCTTTTTAAATTCGTTCGGATCGTAATAATCATTGCTGATATATTTAATATTTTCTTTGTTTAAATAATTTAACATATTATCAAACTCCACATCGCCTCCATACAAAAAACTTGTATAGTAGTTATTTTGATTTAGTATTTTTATTATTGAAAGCGAATTTGGCATTTCTCCAAATTGAAAACCTTTGTTTCCGTGAGGAACAGAGGCGGTTATAGCAGGAACAGCGGCATAAGTTCTCAAAGCAACAGATAAGCAATTTTCCCAATATAAGGATTCTTCTTTTAAGGAATCTAAAAACGGAGTGAAACTTTTGCCGTCTTCAATATCGCATGCAAATTCTCGTCCTAAAGATTCCATAATAATTATTACAATATCAGGAGTAGTATCGCAGTCTTTAAAAAAAGGACTTAATATATCTGCAATATTTTCAGATTTTCTTTCAAATGGAAATATATAATTTTCAGTATGAATTTCCGGATATATTGTTTCAAACTCTTTGAGATATTCATAATTTATTTCTTCTCGATTATCTGATTTAATATTAAAAATTTTATCTGTATTAAAATTATTGAATACTGAAGATGAAAAAAAATAGCATTTAGGGATAATATAATTAAGAGTCTTCTGATTTGTTTGGTCAATTTTTTTATTTAAGCTCTGAATAAAAAAAGAAGAAACAGAAAATAATAATATTATACAACCATAAAATATTGAAAATTTTTTATTTATTTTTTTTGAACACAATAAAAAAGATATCACAAAGTAAATGCTAAATATTATTATTATTAATATTATGTTTATTATTGTATTTGAGGATGCTATTATTGTATGATATATTTCATTAAATGGACGAATTATTAACTCGTTTCCCATTAGAGAACCAGTTGAGAAACTATAAATCATAAGCCCTATTTCGAAAAGTGTAATCAGAGAATACAATGTAGCGGTAATGATAATCGCTGTTTTTTTATGTAGGCAGAAAATAATAAAATAAATTATAAATATAATTGTTGAATAAAGTGAAAAAGAAGCTATTATATTAAAAAAAGATATAAGAATTTCTGAAAATGATAATGGAATATTTTCGTTAATGACGATTATTGTTTCAACAATTTTTATTGCTATTGAAGAGATAATAAAAACAAAATTTATAATTAGATATTTAGATATTAAATCAGATGAAAATATTTTTTTTATTTTGTTCATTGTCTGAATTTTGTAATAATATTGTGGGATTTTTATAATTAAAAATATCTAAATTTTAACAATATTTTTTATAAAAGGAATTTTTGAAATTCCTAAGCTTATGCCATAACTTATCATTAGAATAATAAAAGCTAATAGCAAATTAATAAAAAAACTATTAATATTTATGTAGTTGCCGAGTTTATACCAATAATTAATGATATAGGAACCTATTAAAATATGGATAAAATATATCCCAAGTGTTTGACTTCCAATAGAACAGAATAATTTACCAATAAATGTTCTACTTTTATAATTCATAAAAATTATAAATAATGCTATTGTTGAAACCACTGCAGGAATTGAATTGTACGCTTCAAAGACATTGTCCCAAGGGCCATTCCACATTTTAGAAATTAATCTCCCGTAGAAAAATAAAGCCGTAATTGCTATTAGAATAATAATTCCTGCAAAAACTTTGTATTTTTTTGATGCGAATTTTTCTCGTTTTTCAAATAATAATCCTCCCAACATAAAATATCCCAAACTATATGCGGTTGAATGTCCAAACGGATTAAACATATAACCGTAATTAGTGTAATGATAGTAATTGAAAGTATCAAAACTGCTAATAATCGTTCTTATATCGGCGATTAATGTTATTCCAAATGAAAATATTAGCACTATTACCAAAAAATAATTAAAAATTGATCTTTTTTTTGTAAATGCCAAGTGTATTAGTGGATAAAAAACATACAAAATAAATAATACTCCCAAATACCATAAGTGGTTATTCCAAGATTTTTTTAATGTAGTATATGCATCAAAATTACTTTTAGAAATCAGATTAGAAAAATAACCGCCAATACTGTCGTAATTGGTCCATATTGCATTGAGAAAAAGTATTGTTATTGTTGTCCATATCAAAAACAATCCGATTATTTTGATTGTTTTTTTTATATGTTTTTTTAAATTAATTTCTTCATTATGGTTTAATAATATTGCCCCACTAATAAAGAAAAACAATGGTACGCAGACACATAAAAACGATTTAAGATAGTAATTCAGATGAGTATTTATGCTACCATTATTGATAAAATCAATATCAATAGTATTAAAGTGGTAAATGATTACAAAAAAAATCGCAAAAAATTTCAATAAATCAAAGTATTCTATCCTTTTACCCATTTTTTCTCTCAACAAATTATTTTTTTTGTAAATATATATATTTTTTTGATTTTTTCCAAAACAATATTATATTTGGTACATTAATATGAAAAAATTCTAATTATGAAAAAATTTTATATTCTTTTTATTCCAATAGTATTTTTAGTGTATTCGAATGAATTATTTTCACAGAATATTGATTACCCAATAGAGGATTTGAAAGAATTGTCACAAAAAGAAAAGACTCTAATTCAAAGTTTACCTGAATTAAAATTACCGAAATCTTATGTTGCCAAATCAACACCCGTAGAAGTTGATAATTCGTTAAAACCTTATTATATAGGATTGTTTAATCAAAATGGTCTTACTTGCGGACAGGTATCCTCTGTTGCCAATGTTTTTGGGTATGAAATAAATCGTCTTCGTGGTTTAAATGGAACTCTCATTAATAATAAATATCCTACATATTTTGCTTGGAATTGGGAAAATAATTTAAATAATGGAGTAAGCTATTATCATACATTGCAATTGCTAAAAACTGTTGGTACGCCTTCTATGGACGTTTATGGCGGAACAGATAATTATGGCGGAAGAAGTCGTTGGATGTATGGATACGACAAATGGTATCAAGCAATGCACAATCGTATTCGCGGTGCTTATAATATAAAAGTTAATACTGAGGAAGGAATTCAAACATTAAAACATTGGATGAACGACCATTTAGATGGTTCTCCTGATGGTGGAATAGCTATGTTTTATTCAGGTGTTCATCGTCCTGATAATATTATTCCTGCAAATTCTGTTCATTCCGGCGAGGGTGTTTGTATTACCATGTCATCGGGAACTGCACATTCTATGACTTTGCTGGGATATAACGATTCGATAAAATATGATCTTAATGGTGATGGCCTTTATACTAAAGATGTAGATATTAATGGAGATGGCGTTGTTAATGTAAAAGATTGGGAGATAGGAGCTTTTATCTATTGCAATGGTTATGCGGGAGCTTTCAAAGGTTGGGTTATGTATAGCTCTATTGCTAATGTTTGGAATGGCACTGCTACAATAGAATACGCTATAGCCGATTACTCACCATCATTAACTGCAAAAGTTAAACTAACTTATAATCATAGGAATAAATTGAAAGTCATTGTAGGTGCAAGTCAAAATTTATCTGCAACGGAACCAGATATGATTATGTCTTTTCCTGTCCTAAATTTTCAAGGATTTCCTGGAACTAGTACAGATTATATAGCTATGCAAGGTGATCCTAACCAAATTGTTGTTGAAGGCAGCAATGTACAAGAACTAGAATTTGGTCTTGATTTAACTCCATTATTAAATTCTCTTCCTAATAATACTCCTGTAAAATATTTTTTACAAGTAATTGAAAATGATGGAGATAATACAGGAGTTGGTATCATTAATAATTTTTCTATTATTGACTATACTTCCTCTTCTCCATCAGAAATTGTTTCAACAGAAACCTTCGTCCCTATCAATAACAATTCTGTTACTACAATGTCTGTGACACATACAGCAAATGTAAATAAACCTACTGTAACAACTTCAAATGTTGCGTTGGAATTAAATACGGAATTTTCGGAACAATTACAGGGAAGTAATGGTGCGACTCCTTATGTTTGGGAATTAGATGAAGATTATACAATTACAAGCGACAATACGCCAATTTTAGTTCAAGGTTCTACCTCTTCAAACACTGTAAATTTACCTTTTACTTTTCCTTTTTTTGGCGAAAACTATACTCAAATAGTTCTACAAGACAATGGTGCAATCGGATTTCAAGATGAAACATATTCAGCACCTTACAATAATGGAGCATTAACAAATGCCTCTGTGCTTTTTTCAAATAGAAAATACATAGCTGCTTTCTTAACACCTTCTGCTTCACTGTCTGCTACAATGGTAAGAACAATTGAGTATGGAACAAATTATATTGAAGTAAGATGGTTGCAGGGCTCGTCAAACGATACAATTGATGTTTCCGTAAAATTGGAAGATAATGGTTGTATCTCATTTTATTATGCTAATTGTAATGCTCATCACAATCAGGTTTGGAGTTCTGGTATTAGTCTCGGTGACAATAACCATGTTTATCCTACTCCAGTTTCCGGATCTACTTCTGCTATCTCTAATGTGGGTTATAAATTTACTCCAGTATCGACACAAGATTTGTTTACTTTAACTCAAAATGGAATCTTGTCGGTTAATAATTTTAACCAACCATTATCCAATTTTCCCGTAAATGTTAAGCTTACTGACGCATGTGGGTTAATTGACCGTAAAACAATTATTGTTAATGCTTCGGGTCTGGTGGTAGAAAAATCATTGGTAACTCCAAACAATTCCGTTATTGAAAATAATGAAAATTGCAGTTTTAATGTTGTTCTAACAAATGTTTCTCAATTCGGTATTACAAACATAAATTTAACTTTAAGATGCGATAATCCAAATATTACAATAACCGATAGTCTACATACTTATTCATCAATAAGTATTGGACAACAGGTAAACTTAAGCTCTGCTTTTTCTTTTACAACAAATTCAAATCTGAACGATGGCGACCAAATCGAATTTACAATTGTAATTGAATCTGATCAACATAATTCTTCTTACTCCTTTGTTGAAAATGCCTTTCTCAATAATATTTATATCGAAAGTCATTTAGTTAATGACGGAAATAATGAGGTTTTAGATTCTGATGAAACTTCCGATTTTATAGTATATTTTAAAAATTCTTCCGAGTTAGGACTCGAAAATGTTTCTGTTGTGCTATCGTCTCAATCATCGGATATTATTATTAACAACGATTCGGTAATGCTTGATTTAATAGTTGACAGCCTAGCTTCACCTGCTGTTTTTAATATTTCTGCAGCACATATAACTCAACAAGATTATAGCGTTCCATTATTATTTACTTTGACTACGCCTGATGGATACGAACAAGTTATTAGTTATAATCTTTTGTTGATAAATTTAAACATAGCTACTGAAACTTGGGAAGATAATTCTTTTGAGACTCATAATTGGTATACCGGCAACCAAAATAATTGGATGATAATAAACGGTACGCCTTCTTATGATGGAAGTTATTGTTTAATGTCTGATACTTCGATTGTTCATAATGAGAAAAGTACTATCACTATTGACATAATCTCGCCCGGAGTAAACACTGTAAGCTTTTTTTCAAAAGTAAGTTCCGAAAATAATTATGATTTTCTAAAATTTTATATAAATAATGTTTTTCAAGAATCTTGGTCAGGCGATGTAGATTGGGCATATCACGAATATTCTATACCTGCAGGATATGTTACTTTAAAATGGGAATATTCAAAGGATGTTTCGGTTTCAAATGGGAGTGACTGTGCTTGGATTGATAATATTACTTTCCCTTTTATCCAATCAGATGTAATAGTTGATCCAAATGTGGTAAATAAATCAATGTCCTTAGAATCTTTTGATAATGAAATACTTACAATTAGTAATGTTTCGCCTGTTAATCTTTCGTTTTCTACCAGTGCTTATCATGTTAATACTGCCTTGCCTGAAAGTCCATTCTCGAATGTTTCAAAAAACATAGCAAATTCTTATGTTACTTTTACTCCCGGTTCATTCCTATCAGGTGATACTTGCGAATGGTATGTTTTAATTCATAATTCAACTCCTGACGACGATTATATTAGATTTGTTCAAATGACCTTTCCGCAAGAAATTTATATAGATTCGGTAGATAATATATATTCTAATTCAGATTCATTAACTTGCATAACTACATCTTTTGGGTACGGACCAACTATAACTTGGATAAAAGTAGGCGGAGATAATCCTGAAGGTGTAATTACTTTTGAAGCATCTGTCAGAATTTATGGCCACATTGATAATGCAAGCGACGATTTAGAAATCAATTATCTTTTAACGAGTGATTATGCAGGTGAAGAACCTCATTATTTTGAAAGTTCATCTGTTCTTAATTTTTTAGGAACTCCTGTTGATTGGTTGAGTGTAACTTATCCTAGTAATATTATTGAGCCATATTCAACAGCCAATCTATCTTTGTACTTTAATACTTATAATTTGACTGAAGGTACTTATACTTGTAGCGTTTTTATTGAAAATTTGTTAGAACCTATAGAAGTTCCTGTTACTTTATATATTAACAGCATTGGAATTGATGATAATGATGATGATGAAATAATTGTTTATCCAAATCCTTCTGCCGATTTTATCTCCATAAAAACCGATATCGTTATTGATAAAATTGAAGTCATCAATATCTTGGGAGAAATTCTCTATTATAATGATAAAAATTCAAATATGATAGATGTTTCTAATCTTAATCCGGGAACTTATTATTTACGAATTTTATCAGATAAAAATGTAATACTGAAAAAAATAATAGTTTTAGATTAATATTTTCTATCTCTAATTTGATATTGGTACAAAATTTGCAGTTATTTCAGAGATTATGAAAAAAAAATTAAAAATAATTTATCTTAATATGAAAACAACATATTTTTTATCAATATTTGTTATATTGTTTTTATTTTCTTGTTCTTCGGGTAATTTTATTACTAGAAACAATTTTTATGATGACGTTTATTATACGCCTTCAAAAAACGATGAGAAAAACAATAATAATGGAAATAATGAGCTTTCTTCAGATAATGAACAAGTTATGGAAGATGCTTATACTGAAGAAGAATTAGCAGATAATAACAATAATTATTCTGACGAAAATAATAATTATTACGAAGAGGACGAAAATTATGATGATATCAATTCTGAAGATGATTATTATTATGATGATGATTCATATTATTACAGCAATCATTTCAACAGATTTAATCCTTATTATTATCCAAATTACAATAACTATTGGAACCCTTATTACAATAGTTCCTATCTAGACCCTTATTTTTATCCTGGATTTTCATATCAATGGTCTTATCCATATTCATATTCTTTTGGTTATAACTATAATCCATATTATTACTATCCATATTCTTATGGCCATTTTTATTATGGTAGCAGTTATCCTTATTATGATTATGGCTGGAATAACCATAGACCAAATGGCTCCGGGTATCATTTTGGTAGAAGATCGCCAATGTCTACTAGCGGTAACAGTGGTACAAATAATTCAAGTAGAACAGTGAATTCTGAAAATGATGGTAATGTAAAAAAACCAGCTGAATCAGTTTCAAATACTTCAAGAGTAATAAACAATCAGCAAAATGAAAATCAAGGAATTGACAGTAGAACAAATAATGTAACTAATACAAATTCTACAAGTAATACAGATAGGAGTACAACAACAAATTCAAATTCATCGACAGGAACAAATAGAAACATTAATAGAGACGCTAATACTAATACTTATAATCGGGATAACAGAAATAATTCCGGTGTAACTAACAGCAACGAGCGTCAAAATTCTAGTAACTCATATAACCGTAGTGGAAATACTCCACGCTCAAATGCGACTAGAAGTAATTCTTCAAACGCCGGTAGGAGCAACTCATCAAGCAGTAATAGTAGCAGTTATTCCAGACCTTCAAATTCTAATTCAAGTTCAAGTACGAGAAGCAGTTCAAGTTCATATTCCGGTTCAAGTTCAAGTAGTAGCTCAGGTTCCCGTTCGGGTTCAAGTTCAAATTCAAATTCAAGTGGAAGGAGATAATAATCATGAAAAAAATATTTTTAATAGTAATAGCATTACTTACAAACGTTTCTTTAATTTTTTCGCAATACGCCGACGAAGCTCTGAGATATTCTTATGTATTTCAAGGTGGAACAGCACGTTCAAGTGCTATGGGTACATCATTTAATGGATTAGGTGGCGATGCAGGATGTTTATATTTTAATCCTGCCGGAATAGGTGTTTATAGAACTAGTGAGCTCGCAATAACCCCAAATTTTAATTTCGGGAGTTCAAATTCATCATTCTTAAATACTTCAAGTAGCGATTTTAATATTGGAGCTGATTTTAATAATTATTCTGCAATTATGTCATTAAATATTGCTGATAATAACATAAATTTTGGCTTTGCTTATACAAATCTAAATAATTTTGATAATAATATTGCCTTTGGGGGACAAAATTTTGAATCTTCAATGACAGATTATTTTGCTTCAAGAGGCAACGGTACATATTATGAACAGTTAGACCGTTATTATTCCGGTCTGGCTTGGGATTCTTATTTAATTAACAATACAGACAGTACTGCAACAAATTTTGTTACTGCATTTAATTCTTATGGAATTATGCAGAAACAAAAAATATTAAGATCAGGTCGTCAGGGAGAATATAGTTTTACTCTTGGTGGTAGTATTGACAGAAAAATTTATTTAGGGGCAACAATTGGTGTTCAGTCTATTTCTTATACTGAAACCAAACAATTTACTGAAACTGATGCTGACAATTTAGTTGATGATTTTAATTATTTTGAATTTGAAGAAAAATTTTCGGTAAGAGGTTCCGGTGTTAATTTTAAAGTTGGTTTTTTAGCAAACCCGATAGAATGGATGAGAATAGGAGCAGCTATTCATACTCCAACATTCTATTCTATAGATGAAACTTATTCTACGTATCTTTATTCAGAATTTGATACAGTGAATTATGAATATTATTCACCACAAGGTTCTTTCAAATACCAATTAAACACTCCGTTTCGTGTTAATGCAAGTGCTGGTTTTATCATCGGAAATTTTGCGTCTGTGAATTTCGATTATGAATATTTAAATTATGCTTTTGCAAAACTTCGTTCTGATTATGATGATATGAGTATTGACAATGATGATATTAAAAATAATTATAATCACGGACATAATTTGCGTTTGGGCCTTGAGTTCATTGTTACCGACTTTATGGCATTAAGAGCAGGAGTGGCATATTATGGTTCACCATATAAAAATGCGGTTTTAGATAATAACTTTACTATAGCTTATTCTGGTGGAGTTGGTTTTAAAATGGGAAAAAATTGGTTTATCGATCTTTCGTATACTTATCTAAATTATGCTGATGATTTATATTATGCTTATAATGGTTATGGAGTAACAAGCCCACTAGCTTCTATTGAAACAAATAATAATAAATTAAAAGTTTCTGTAGGCTTTAAATTCTAGAAAATTCTTAATCGTTTTTTATATTTAATATCGTTACTTTTTGTAACGATATTTTTTTATCCCTTAATAAATGTTTTTTCGATTATGGAAATTTTTAACATCATAATCTAGATAGAATTAAGTTCCACATTTCCCTTCTGAATTAATTTTATTGGATAGTATGAATTTTTTGCTTTTCGTAATCCTTCAATTCCTAAATCTTCTTCTCTGTTTACATAAGTGAAATTTGAAGCTTCATTTTCTATAAATTGTTGATTTATTATTGTATATGTTCCTTTAATGTTTGTATATGCTTTTTCACAATGTACAATAAAAGTGTCTTTATTTAAACGTTCACCAATAGTAAAAGCAACAATATTATTATCGACAAAAATAGCAGCAACTGTCAAAAAAAGTTCTTCGTAATTTTCAAGCATTTTCTTAACTGCATAATATTCTGCGTATTGCGATGCCGATAATCTTTCCTTTTCAGATACTTCCCATGAATTCAACATTTTTAAACATTCGTTTATGCCATTTTTATCGTTTATTCTTTTATAATACCACGATGGATTTTCTTTTTTGAAATTATTTATATGATTTCTCTTGCTTTGTAGCTTCGACCCTTTTAAATTAATCAAATTTTCTGATAGGTAAACATATTCAGATAGATTCCTATCGGGGAAGTATGAAAATTTATTAGGAAATATTGAATTTATTTGTTCCCACATTTCCTGAGTTATTCCTATCATTGAAAATTTGTGATTTCTTTCTTTGGCATCATCTAATAGCATAGGGACAGCTTTTTTTAAGTCCATTTCACCAATAGGAAACATGTAACAAGATTTTTCCGAACAACAATTAGTTTTTGCAAAAAAACTATTTTCTATGATTGCAAAAACAGATAAAAATTTATCTGACCAAGCGAATAAATTTGCGAATGAAAAATCACTGGTTTCTTGTTCATTTTTAGAAATAATTTTTATTATCTCATCTCTATGATCAATATTTATTGGTAAGAAATCTATCATTATTTTTTTGTAAAATTATTATTTTTTTTCGATAATAAAAAATAATTTGTGGAAACTAATTTAAAGTTCACTTTAAGAAAATTTGAAAAAAAAAATTATAAAAAAAATCATTTTTATTTGTGTAAAGTTATTTACAACGATATTATTAAAAAAAAGAAAAGAGGCTTAATATTAAGCCTCTTTTATATAAATTAGTATATTATAATTGTCCTAAAACTTATGCGTAAAGTTCTTCGAAAATTTTGCGTAATTCAGGGCATTCTCTTAGTTCTTGTAGAGTAATTTCAGCGTGTCCTTTAGTATAACCATTACCAACAATCATAGTAACGTCACTTCCAACGCCTTCTGCACCTAGAGCAGCTTTTGTGAAAGAAGTAGCCATGGAGAAGAAATAAACAACGCCATCATTTTTTGTACAAAGGATGGTTGTCATTTCTGTATCAGGAATATTAACGTTATTAATTGTAACATCTGCCATGTGACCGTTAGTAAGTTTTTCGATTTTTTCAATCATTGCAACAGGATCTGAAGCATTACCAGCAAAAACTTCGTCGCAGAATCCTAATTTTCTTAAACGTTCAGTTGATTTTTCGCTGTGGCACATACCGATAACTTTACCAGTAACACCAACGCGTTTTTTAGCTTCGTAGCAACAAAGCATACCAGATTTACCACCTGCACCAATGATAAGAACGATGTCACCAGGTTTGCATAATTTTGCAGTTTGAGCAGGAGCACCAGCAACGTCTAATGCAGAAAGAGCTAATTTTTCTGGCATGTCATTAGGAATTTTAGCATATATACCACTTTCGAAAAGTATAGCTTTACCTTTAATGTCAACTTGGTCAACATCTTCGCGAATTTCTATAAATTCGTCAATTCTTAATGGTGTAAGAGATAAAGAAACCAATGTGGCAATTTTATCACCTTCTTTTAAATCAATTTTACCTTTTAATGCGTCTCCGATTTTTTCAACTGTACCTAATAACATACCACCAGAGCCGGTTCTTCTGTTACGGTGTTTACCTTGAAGCTCTACATTTAGCAACATCTCTTTTTTCATTGCTTCTTTATCGTGATTGCAGAAGTTTGCAATATCAGTAAAAGATGCTGAGTCAATATTCAAAGTTTGAACGTCAATAAGGATTTCATTATCATAAATTTCGTCCATATTGTT
The DNA here is from genome assembly GCA_964493875.1 of uncultured Bacteroidales bacterium. GTDB lineage: Bacteria > Bacteroidota > Bacteroidia > Bacteroidales > ML635J-15 > Bact-19. The sequence goes on from CAZBPT010000008.1 coordinate 35,734, forward strand.
GTCTATTTTATTTGCCGGTTGTGGCAAAACACCTTTCGGTTCAATTACACGGTGAATTCCGTATTTGTTTCCTTTTTTTTGCATATAATAAAATGTTTTTATTTTTAATTATTTTACTTTTTTAAATTTAATATTTTTCTTGCTTCATCAGAACTTGCAATTTCTCTTCCAAGTTCTTTTGCTATTCTAACAACTTTAGCAACAAGTTCTCCGTTAGATTTTGCCAAAACGCCTTTTGATAAATATAGGTTATCTTCAAACCCTACACGTACATTACCGCCCATTGCTATAGCAGCAGCAGCCATTGGAAACGCATTGCGACCAACGCCGGTAACTGTCCAAGTAGCATCTGCTGGAAGTCTGTTTACTAACCAGCATAAATCCGGAACAGTAGCTGGAGTGCAACCAGGAACGCCTAATACGAAGTTTACTTGCATTGGATGACCAGGCAAAAATCCTTTTTTTACTAAAGTCATTGCTGTATCTAAATGTCCCATTTCAAAACATTCGTATTCAGGTTTAATATTGTTTGCAATCATACGTTTCCCGAAGTCACGCATCATAGGCATTGTATTTTCAAAAACTTCATCTCCAAAATTACATGTACCACAATCCAAGGTAGCCATTTCGGGGAACAATTCTGTTGGTTGTAAACGTTCTTCTGCTGTCATACCTACGGCACCTCCTGTTGAAGGGATAAGGATTACATCAGGACATACTTTGCGAATAGCATCAATGCAAACTTTAAAACGTTCTTTACCTTGAGTTGGAGTTCCGTTGTCTTCGCGTACGTGCAAGTGAACAATAGCTGCACCAGCATCTACTGCTGATTTTGCTTCTCTTACAATTTCTTCTACAGTATAAGGAACTGCAGGGTTTTGTTCTTTTGTAACTTCCGCGCCACAAATAGCTGCGGTGATTATTAGTTTTTCCATATTATTTTAATGATTTATTCTTTGACATTTTTTGGGAGTAACACAAGTTCCAACTGCTTTGCATACAACAATAGCTTCTTCTAAAAAATCGGCAGCAGAATCAGAGATATCTGTTCTTGGACGAATAACTTTTCTTGCTTCAAATTTCATTTTTCTTGAAGAATTGCCAGCAGAAATAATTTCTCCAACAGCTTCAATAAAATCACCTGCATACACTGGGTTTAAAAATTCTATGCTTTCGTATCCGGCGAAAAGACCTTCGTCACCATCATATTTTATTAATAATTCTGTTGCAACATCTCCAAATAATTGAAGCATTCTTGCGCCATCTACTAAGTTACCACCATAATGAGCGTCGTGTGCACTCATTCTTAATCTAATTAATGATTTTTCCATTTCTTTAATATTATATTTTTACAAGATAATCAACAAAAATTGAAGGAGTTTTTACTAATTCGGGAGCAATTTCTCCAACAGCTACAACATTTTTTACTTCTGCAATGACAGTTTCTGCAGCAGTTGCCATTAAAGGATTAAAGTTAGTTGAAGTTCCTTTATATACCAAATTGCCACTTTCGTCACATGTATCAGCATAAATTAATGCTATATCTGCTTTTAAAGGTTTTTCTAGTAAATATTTTTTTCCATCACTTTCAATAATTGTTTTTCCATTTTCAATTATAGTATTTAAGCCTGTTTGTGTAAGAAAACCACCTAAACCGGCACCACCACAACGAACACGTTCTGCTAATGTTCCTTGTGGCACAAATTCAACTTCAATTTCTTTGTTGTTGAATTGTTCTATTGTTGATGGGTTTGTACCAATGTGAGAGCAAATAACTTTTTTTATTTTTTTTGCAACTATTAATTGACCAACACCTTTATCAACAAATGCAGTGTCATTAACAATTACAGTTAAATCTTTAATGTCTGTTTTTAACATTTCTGCTATGATACTGTTGGCAGAACCTTTACTTAAAAATCCGCCTATCATTATAGTTGAACCGCTTTTAATTTTTGATATTGCTTCTTGAATTTTTATAAACTTTTTCATTATTTTTTCTTTTATTTACAAAAATAATAAAATTTATCCAATATTTATAAAAAATGTTATTTAAATAAAGTATATTATTTCACAAAAAATTAAATAGCAATTTTTTATTGATTTTTTTATTTATATTTTTGAAAATTTTCATTTTTATGTTTGTTTATCAAATTAATTTGTTTGTTTATTTATTATCATATAGTCCTTATGGTGAAAAAATTATTCCTTTTGACTAAAATAAATAATATCTGACTCTATTCATAAAAAAATAATAATGTTAGAATTGATTTTTTCTATATTGCCGGTAGTTGTTTTGCTTGTAATAATTTATTATCAAGATAGATTTGAAAAAGAACCGATTTCGATGCTCATAAAAGCATTTCTTGGGGGTGTGGCCGTTGTAATTCCACTCTCAATTTTATCTCTTCTTCTGTCTTTTGTAAAAATTAATATTGCCAATCCTATTCTAAATAATGCATTTTTTTCATTTGTTCTCTCAGCGATTCCCGAGGAAGTTTTCAAATTTCTTTTTCTATATTGGATTGTTTGGAAAAACAAAAACTTTAACGAATATTTCGATGGTATTGTTTACGCAGTCTTTGTTTCTATGGGATTTGCATGCGTCGAAAATTTATTATATGTTTTTCAATTTGGATTATCGATAGTTCCTCAACGAACGGTATTAACTGTGCCTACTCATTTCTTTTGTGCTGTTATGATGGGTTATTATTTTTCTTTGGCAAAATTCATTCCCGAATACAGAAAAAAATATATTCGTCTATCTATTTTTATACCGATAATTTTTCATGGATTATTCAATTTTTTCCTTTTAATGTGTGATTCACAAAATGAAATACTGTCCGTGATTTTCTTTGTTTTGTTTTTGGTTCTTGTTTCTATTCTCTGGTCATTAGGAATAAAACGTGTACAAAGATTAAATAAAAGACGAAGTCCGACAGAGCATGATAATGAAGAACTTATAAATATTAAAGCAGTTGAAAAAGATGAAAATAAAAAAAATAAATTGACAATATTTGATCGTGTATATCTAAATTTTTATATAATATTTTTTCTTTTTGTTATAATGTCTGTTTTTGCATTAGTAACATCTTTTTTTGATGATAATAAAGACAAACCGTCACAAAAATCTCATCAATTAGAATATCAATATCCGTTATTTTCAAATGATACAAATGAGAATAAATCGAGTTCTGAAATTATTCAAAAAATAAATAAAAGCAATAAAGCTACAGAGCAAGAATCTAACGAAGCTAAAGAAATTACTGACGAAGTGAAGGTTGGCGACAAATTAAAAATTGGCAATAAAATTGTGGATGTGAGAAACAAAGAAGATAGTATATTTTTTGATTTTGTGCGAAGAAATTCATCAAAAACTCAAATTTCTAATGATACTTTGTAAGCATTAATAACAGTTGAAAAAATTATTATTTATTAAAATAATTGAAAATTAATTCTGCTTTTTTTCTGTCAATTATTTCTGTTAATTCTTCAACATTTTGAGTTTTAATGTTTTCTACCGATTTGTAATGTTGAAGCAGCAATTGAATTGTTTTTTGTCCAATTCCTTTAATGTTATTGAGTTCTGAGTCGATAAAATTTGCAGATCTTTTGTCGCGGTGAAAACTGATGCCAAATCTATGAGCTTCATCTCTGGCTTGTTGAATAATTTTTAATGATTCGGAGTTTTTGTTTAAATATAGGGGAGTGCTGTCGTTTGGAAAAAATATTTCTTCAAGTCGTTTTGCAATTCCGATTATTGTTACCGAATTTAAAATGTTTAATTCTTTCAGAGCATCACAAGCAGAGCTTAATTGTCCTTTTCCTCCATCTATTATGATAAGTTGTGGTAGTTCTTTATTTTCTTCGATAATTCTTTTATAACGTCTATAAACAATTTCATTCATAGATGCAAAGTCGTTTGCGCCTTCCACAGTTTTTATGTTGAAATGTCTGTATTCTTTTTTTGCTGGCTTTGTATTAATAAAAACCACACAAGAGGCAACGGCGTTTGTCCCCTGAATATTGGAATTGTCGAAACATTCTATATGAGTAGGAAGAACAGTCATTTGTAAATCTTGTTTTAAAGTTTCTAATTTACGATTAATGCTTGTTTCAGGATTTTTCAATTCTTTTTGTTTCTGTCTTTCTATCTTATAAAATTTTGCATTTTTTGCTGCCAATTTCAATAAATCGGTCTTTTCCCCACGTGTTGGAAATTCAAAATTAATACCTTCAATAGAATAATCAACCTTGAAAGGTAAAATAATATTTTTTATTTTTGATTTAAAAATTTCCCTGATTTCTAATACAGCATACAAAAGCATATCGCCATCGCTTTCGTCAAGTTTTTTCTTCAATTCAATATTGTAGGTATTAATAATAGCGCCATTGTGTAGTTGGATATAGCTAATATAACAAGTCTCAATATCTTTGTCAAAAGCAAATATTTCGTAATCTTGTTTTATATTATTGATGATAACAGTTTTTTCGGTGTATTTGTTGATAATGCTTATCTTTTCTTTAATTTCATTTGCTAATTCAAATTTGTATTCTTTGGCATAAGCAATCATTTTCTTTTCTAATTGTTCTTTAATAATTTTTATATCTCCTTTAATGATTTTTCTTACGTCTTCAATCATTTTTGAGTAATCCTCTTCGGAAATATTGCCAATACAGGGGGCGTAACAATTATGAATATGATAATTTAAACAGACTTTAAATTTATTGTTTTTTATGCTTTCTTCTGATAATGAATGTTTACAATTTCTAATTTTATATAATGATTTAATTAATTTTAATAATGTTTTCATTATATAAACCGAAGGAAATGGTCCGAAATAATAATTGTTATCTTTATTTTTATTTCTTGTTACAAAGACTCGGGGAAAACTTTCATTTGTGATGCATATCCAAGGATATGTTTTGTCGTCTTTTAATAAAATGTTGTATTTTGGTTGTAGCTTTTTTATGAGGCTGTTTTCGAGTAGGAGAGCATCGCCTTCTGAATTTACAACAGTAAATTCTAAATCGCGAATATTTTTTATCAACAATAAAGTTTTGTTTGATTCGGGAGTTTTTGTGAAATAAGAAGAGACTCTTCTACGAAGATTTTTTGCCTTTCCAACATAAATAATTTTCCCGGTTTTATCTTTGTATTTATATACTCCGGGTAATTCAGGCAAAGATTTTACTTTATTATCGAAGTTTTCGTCAATATACATCTTAATAATTTCTCTCTTTCAGGAAAAGAATAAATTCGGAAAGCATTTCTTTGTTTTCTTGCGGAACGTTTATATTATTGAAATTTATTTCGGCTTTTTCAAAATAAGAATCAACAGTATTTTTTGTAATAATATCAATATTTAATTTTTCATAGATTTTTTTAACTGCAGAAATTTTTTCATCTTTGTTAAAATCGGTTTTATTTATCCAAGATATCAATTCTTCTTTGCTATTTTTGTCTGCGAGTTCCAAGGATTTTATTAGCAAGAAAGTTTTTTTGTTTTCAACAATGTCGCCACCCAAATTTTTCTTAAATTTTTCTTTGTCGGCAAAACTGTCCAAGTAATCATCTTGTATTTGAAATGCAAGTCCTAAATTTATTCCCAAATCATAGATATTTTCTAAAGTATTTTTGTCGGCGTTTGCATAACAAGCACCAATTTTAAGACTTGTTGCCAGTAGGACTGCAGTTTTTAATCTTATCATTTCGATGTAATCGTCCAACGAAACGTCCAATGTTTTTTCAAAATCCATATCCATTTGTTGTCCTTCACAAACTTGAAGAGCAGCTTCGGAAAATGTATTTAATATTTCATTGTTAAAACCTTCGCTTTTGGCTAATTTTTGATATGCAATAATTGACATTGCATCTCCGGAGAGAATTGCTACATTGTTGTTCCATTTTTTATGAACTGTTTCGAATCCTCTTCTTAAATCGGAGTTATCCATAATGTCGTCGTGGAGCAAAGTAAAATTATGAAAAATTTCTATTGCTATTGCTGCATCAAGAATTTTTTCGGGATTTCCTCCTAATAACTCGTTTGCCATTAAGCATAATAATGGTCGGATTCTTTTTCCGCCATTTTTTAAACAATATTTTATTGGAAGGAACAAATCGTTATTGTGAAATTCGTTTAATGTCTCTTCAATTTCATTGTTTATTAATAATGATAGGTCTTTAAAATTTTTCATATCTTTTTTTTTATTCTCCAATAATTTTTACTAACACTCTTTTTTTTCTCATCCCGTCAAATTCTCCGTAAAAAATTTGTTCCCAAGGACCAAAATCCAAACTACCATTAGTGATGGCAACAACAACTTCACGTCCCATAATACTTCTTTTAAGATGTGCATCGCCATTGTCTTCGTACCCGTTATGTTGGTATTGAGAATAAGGATGTTCTGGGGCTAACTTTTCTAACCAATTTTCAAAGTCGTTATGTAATCCCGATTCATCGTCATTTATAAATACACTTGCAGTTATGTGCATTGCATTTACCAAACAAAATCCTTCTTTAATATTACTCTCTATTACGCAGCTTTCAATTGTTGGAGTAATATTGAAAAATTCTCGTCTCTTTTTGCTTTCAAAAAACAATTCTTTTCTATAAGATTTCATATTTCTTATTGATTTATGATTAGTTTTTGTGATTCATGAAGATTTTTGCTGTAAAAATGGATGATATAACAACCAGATTTTAAATCGTTAACATTTATTTGATAATTAGCATTGTTTTCAGCAAGAATTTCTGTTGATTTTATCTCTCTTCCGTCAATAGAATACAAAGAAACATTTATATTTTGAGGCATGATTGTTTTTACTGAAAAATTTAAAATATTATTGATAGGATTTTCAATGTTTACGAGGAAAGAATTGTCGGAATTGTGAGACTCAATGTCGGAAATACTAAACTCGAAATTTGCAGAAATAGGCAAGTGGTCACTTAAATTATATAAAGCGTTTATAATATTTGTTGGCATTGAATAGTTATTTGGGCTTGTCAAACTTGAGTTATAATGATTCCCGTCTTGTCCTAGAGTTTTGTAACTATCGTTAACATATTTCATGTTCTTGTTCCCGAAAAGCACAGATTTGGAAATAAGCATTAGATCGTAACGATCATCTAAGCCGCCAGTAACAAAACATCCATTGTCATCGTCACGTGTTGATTGAGTATGTAAATAAGCATAATTTGAACTACCCCAATCGGCGATAGCATCAAGGGGGTCGTTAAAAACAATAGAATTATCTGAATTGTTGATAAGATTTTGGAAAGCCGATTCGTAAGCACTTGAAATATTGAAGTCGCCCATTATCATGTAATTATTGTTCTTATCATAATAAGTAGAAAGCCATGACATTATTGCGGCAGTTTCGGTAGAACGCTCAGTATTTCCTCCTCCTGAAGATAAATGAACAATAATAACATAAAATTTTGTATTACTGTTTTTATGTTTAAGTCTGTGAATATTTATATCTCTGTGAGAAGCATCACTAAATGGAGAAATAGAAATTAAGGAGTCGTAATCAAATTTTTCGGAATCGTAAAAAAGCATGTTTACGATTGAAGAACCGTGGTTTGTGTAAGGTGCTTTTTTCCAATTATTTTTTCCAGTTTCATTTAAACAGTGAGAAAGGATATAAATAGGATAGGTGCTGTTATCTGCTATTTCACAACATGCTAATATATCAGGTTTTTGATCGTCAATAATGGTTTTTAAATTTATTGCTTTATCTATGTAGCTGTTGTTTGTTTGAGTGCAACCACCATAATTTGTACCAAATTGAGTTAGATTATAACTCATAATTTTAATCTCTTCTTTTTGTGAAAAAAGGAAAGAAGATGATATAAGAGAGAAGAAAAATAACAAGAGTAATTGTAGTCTTTTCATATTTTTTTTACAAAAGTAAGATAATTTTAAAAGAAAATCGAAAAATTATTTTTATTATTGAAAAAATATTTTAACTTTGTTTATCGAAAAAAAAAATATGAATCAAGTAATAGGAGAAGTAGTACAAGTAATAGGTCCTGTTGTTGACGTTTCTTTTGAAAAGTCAAAAAGTAGTGACCTTCCCAAAATTCATGATGCATTAGAAATATTACGTCCAGATGGTACAAAAGTTATTGTTGAATGCCAACAACATATTGGAGAAAATACAGTAAGGACAATTTCAATGGATTCTACCGATGGACTTTCACGTGGAATGAAAGTCGTAGATACTCAAAATCCAATTCGTATGCCTATTGGAGAACAAATCAAAGGTCGTTTGATGAATGTTGTGGGAAGAACAATTGATGGTTTGGGACAAATATCAAATGAAAATGGTTATCCAATCCACCGTCAGCCACCTGAATTTCAAGAATTGAATACGGATATTGAAGTTCTTTATACTGGTATAAAAGTTATCGACTTGGTAGAACCATATTCAAAAGGAGGAAAAATTGGTCTTTTTGGTGGAGCTGGTGTAGGAAAAACAGTTTTAATTCAAGAATTAATTAACAATATTGCTATCGGTTATGATGGTTTGTCAGTTTTTGCAGGAGTAGGAGAAAGAACTCGTGAAGGAAACGACTTACTTAGAGAAATGATCGAAGCTAACATTGTTGCCTATGGTGATGAGTTTAAAAAATCAATGGAAAAAGGTTCTTGGGATTTAGATAAAGTTGATAAAGAAAAGCTTAATTCATCAAAATTAAGTATGGTCTTTGGTCAAATGAATGAACCTCCAGGAGCAAGAGCACGTGTTGCTTTCTCAGGATTGACAGTAGCCGAAAGTTTTAGAGATGGTAATGGTCAAGCCGGTGGTAGAGATATTTTGTTTTTCGTAGATAATATTTTCCGTTTTACACAAGCAGGCTCTGAAGTTTCTGCTTTGTTGGGACGTATGCCATCTGCCGTAGGTTATCAGCCTACATTGGCAAGTGAAATGGGAGCTATGCAAGAACGTATCACTTCTACAAAAACAGGATCTATAACATCTGTTCAAGCTGTTTATGTTCCTGCTGACGACTTAACTGACCCAGCTCCAGCAACAACTTTCTCTCACCTTGATGCTACTACAGTATTAAGTAGAAAAATTGCTGGTCTTGGTATTTATCCTGCTGTTGACCCGCTAGATTCTTCTTCTAGAATTTTAACGGCATCTGTAGTTGGAGAAAAACATTATCAAACTGCTCAACGAGTAATAAATATACTTCAACGCTATACAGAATTACAAGATATTATTGCAATCCTTGGTATGGATGAATTATCAGATGAAGATAAATTAGTAGTACACCGCGCAAGAAGAGTTCAACGTTTCTTATCACAACCATTCCACGTTGCAGAAGCATTTACCGGTTTAAAAGGCGAATTTGTGAAAATTGAAGATACTATCAAAGGTTTCAATATGATATTGGACGGCGAAGTAGATGAATATCCTGAAGCTGCTTTCAACTTGGTTGGAACTATCGAACAAGCTATAGAAAAAGGTAGAAAAATGTTAGCAGAAGTAGAATAAAAATAACTTCTAATTTTTCATATAATTAATAAATAAATTACGTAACAATGAATTTAGAAATTATTTCTCCTGAAAAAAAAGTATTTTCCGATGAAGTGAAAATAGTTACTGTGCCTGGTAGCCTCGGTTCTTTTCAAATGCTCAAAAACCATGCTCCAATTGTTTCAACATTGGAAAAAGGAAATGTAGTTATTAAAAAAAACGATGATAGCGAAGTTAAAATACCAATAACAAGCGGATTGTTGGAATGTAAAAACAATCGCATTTGTATTTTAATTGAAAATTAAACGACGCTATCGGCAATTAATAGAAAAAACAATTTTTAATATGAAGCCAACAACTTTCTTATTATGTATTTATTTCTTTCTTATGTGTCAATTTATCGTAGCACAATCTGCCGATGATATCATAGGATTTTATTACACGAAAGACCCATTTTCTGATGCTGAATCACAAGTGGAAATTTATAAAACAAAAGACGGCACTTATTCCGGTGCCGTTAGATGGATAAAAAATTTGAACCGCAAAAATATTAAAGATATTGGTCTAATTTTTTTGGAAGGATTACGCTATGACGCTCAAAAAAAGGAATGGGTGAACGGATCAATAAGATATCCAGGAAGACCAGGCGTTTTCGATACTTATATGTCATTTGATAGTAAAAAAGTTCTCAAAGTTCGAGGTTATCTCTTAATTTCTGTTCTTGGAAAAACCGTTTATTGGACAAAAGAAAAAGAAAAAAGAATACCTCACTTGTAACTTTTTTTATGGAAAAATACTTTTATTATTATTGTATTTTTACCTTTATTGTAAATGATTATTTATCTATTGCAAAAGACAAAATTGTCCGTATAAATATTTTGGAGAAAATATTTCATTCTTCAAATGTAAAAGAATATGCTGAAAAAATTGCTTTAGAGGAAAATCGCTCCCGAAAAGAAGTCTTTTTAGCACAATTTATCGGTTTGTTTCATGATATTGGTAGATTTGAACAATATACAAAATATAATGTTTTTAAAGATACAGAAACTCAAAATCACGCAAATTTAGCTCTTAATATTTTTGAGAAAAATAATATTTTAAATGATTTTGATGATTATGATAAAAATATTGTCGTAAATTCAATTCTTAATCATTCAAAATTTAAAATTGAAAACTATAGTAATGATGACCAACTCTTTTTTTCAAAATTATTAAGAGATGCAGATAAATTGGATATTTATAACATTATTATAAACTATTATAAGACAAATCGTATATCTTATAGAAATATTGCAAAAGATTATTCCTTGTTGCCAGATGATAGTTTTTCTGATGCTGTAATTGATTCTTTTTTGAATCAAAAATCAGTAAAAAAAAGCGATATTAAAACTGTTAATGACTTGAAAATTATGCAATTATCTTGGATTTTTGATATTAATTTTCACTTTTCAATTAACTTTATAAAAAAGAATAATTATTTGAATATTATACTGGAAACAATTAAAGATACAGACATAAAAATTACCATTGCAAATAAATTAAATGAATTTTTAACTAATAAATCAATAAAGATATAAAGTATTAATTTTTTTACAGAAAAATTTTTACTATCTTTGTCTTTTAAAAAAATCGCGAAATTATGATTAGTAGAAGACTTGTAAGAATAAAAGCAATGCAAACATATTATTCTTACTTACAACAGAAAGAAGAATTACAAAAAGAAAAAGTTTGGAATTTATTATATGGTAATTTTTCAAAATCTTATGAATTATATATAAGCTTACATTGTTTGCTGTTGGCAATTTCAGATTTTGCTAGTGATAGAATCGAAATTAAAAAAAATAAATATTTAGCTACTACTGAGGAGCTTAATCCAAATACTAGATTTATTAACAATATCGTTTTTCCAAGTATCTCAAAAAATAAAATCATTGCAAAATATTATAATGACGAATTTTATAATTGGAGCGATTGCGAAAATTTAATTAGAGAACTATGGCAATTAATTGAAGATTCTGATGCATATCAAAATTACATGTCATCACAGAGCACTACTGCAAAAGATGATATCAAAATTATTAATTATATCTTAATTAATATTATTCCCCATAATGAACGTGTTGAAGAATATCTTGAAGAGAAAAGTGTTTATTGGAATGATGAATTGGAATTAATTATTGCTAATATTCTTAAAGGTATTTCAAAGATAAAAAGTCATAATCATGATTATACTCTCTTACCGATATTTAACAGTCAGGAAGATGAAGATTTTGCAAAAAAATTAATAACAACAGTTGTATCAAAAACTATTACTTATGATAAAATTCTTTCCGATGAGCTTAAAATGTGGGATTTGGAAAGAGTAGCATTTCTTGATAGAGTTATTCTCCATCTGGCAATTTGTGAAGTACTTGAGTTCCCTGAAATACCAATTTCTGTTACAATTGATGAATGGATTGAAATTGCAAAATATTATAGCACTGAAAAAAGCAACAAATTTATTAATGGACTTGTAGATAAAATTTTCACTAAATTTAAAAATGAGAAAAAAATCTTTAAATAATATTAATTGTTATTATTCTTTTTTTCATTTCGATATAATTAATCTTATTATTATTCAGCAAAACGATTGTATTGTCAGAATATCTTTTGATATCAATGATATTATTGGTGAAAATCTTGAAACTGATATAATAATATCAACGAAAAAACAACTTTTAGAATATTTCCTTAAGCAAAGAAAAGATTTTGATATTCCGGTTCTATTAATAGGAACAGAATTTCAAAAAAAAGTATGGAATTCTTTGCTAGAAATTCCTTACGGAGAAACAGTTTCATATAAGTATATTGCCGAGAAAATAAATCACCCAAAATCGTTTCGTGCGGTTGGCAATGCCAATAATAAAAATCCGTTACCAATTATTTTCCCTTGTCATAGAGTTATTGGCAGTAATAAAGAATTGATTGGTTATGCAGGTGGATTGCCTGTAAAAAAATATTTGTTAAATATTGAACAGTAAATTAGTTTTAGCTTTTAAAATCTTCTGTCGTATCCATCATTGTTGGATTTTTTTTGTTCTTTTGTTGAATTACTATCAACAATTTTTTTGGTAATGACATTGTAATTATATACTACGTGATGAGTAACATTTCCCATTTTGTCGTATGCAATTGTTTTTCCGTGTTTAAAACCGTTTTTAAAATTCATTTCAGATTTTAATCTACCAAAATCATAATAAGTAAGCCATTTCCCTTCAGGTTTTCCTGCTTCATAATTTTCAATTCGAAGAGTTGAACCCTTATCATTTTTATATGTCCATTTACCATGTTTTTCTCCGTCTAAATAGTTGCCGTCAGTTATTGCAACACCAGATAGATTGTAAACTTTATATTTTCCGTTTTGAACCGAACTACTATGTTTTTCGGGAATATATTCAAAATTATAAACAGCATCTTTTTCTATGAGTTTAAAATGTTCTTCCGATTGAATTTTTCCATTTGGAAACCAATAGAAACATTTTCCAGATTTTAATCCTTTAGAATATTCAATTTCGTATCTTTTTACTTCGTTTTCGTACCAAGCAGTCCATGTTCCGGTCATTACTCCAAGTTCAAAACTACCTGACAATGCTTTTTTACCTTCTTCGTCCCATTCTTGCCAGAATCCTATTTCGTGATTGTTTTCGAAATTTCCTTCACGAAATTTTTTCCCATTTTCGAAATATACAGTATAAAGACCATTTTTATCTCCGTTTTCATAATTCACGGTTTTCCATATTTGACCATTAGCATACCAGTAAGTCCAAAGCCCTTCCATTTTGTCCTGAATGTAATTTCCTTCATTTCCTTTTTGATTTTCTTTATCTGACCGCCAATATGTCCATTTACCGTCCTTGTTATCGTTTTTGAAAAAGCCGTCAATATCTTTTTGTCCATTTTCCAAGTAGAAATGAGCTTCTCCTTGCTTTAAATCGTCTTTATAATTTAATTCGGATTCTTTATTGCCATTTGCATAATATTTTGTTTGTAATCCTTCTCTTTTGTCGTTATTGTAGTTGTTAATGCTTCTTATTTGTCCTGAGGGATACCAAAAAGTCCAAGTACCGTTTCGTTTTCCGTTTGTGATAACGCCTTCCATTTCTTTTTGACCATTTATTGTCCAATAAATGTTATTTCCGTTTTGATAGTTTATCTCAGATTTTTTAATTCCGTTGTCATACCATTCTACCCAAGTGCCAATTCGTTCTCCATCAAGAAAATATCCTTCTTCTTTTTTTATGCCATTCTCATGCCAATAAGACCATTTACCATCTTCTTTTCCATTTTTTACATTTCCTTCAGATTGTTTTTGCCCACTATCATAATAATTTATCATTGAGCCGTTTCCGTTTGTTACAGTTTGTACTCCTGATGGTGTAAAAAACTTGTCGATTTTTATTAAAAGACCTTTTTTATAATATATTTCCGATTGTAATGAGGAATTTTCATAATAAACCTTCCACACACTATCTCTGAGGTTACTATGATAATAACCCGTTTTTCTTATTTTTGCATCTGGAAAATATTCTGTGAATTTTCCATGTCTTTCGTTTGCCCAATAATAATAATCTTCTTTTTTGTTTCCGTTTGGATAATATGTTATATTATTTCCATGATACATATCTTTATAGAAATCAATTTCGGCCATAATTTTTTGGTTTGGACTATAATATTTCCAAGTGCCAATTTTTTGTCCCATTAGCAATTCTCCGGTTTCTTTAATTTGTCCGTCTTTATATTTTATTGTTTCGGTTGTTCTATCTTGACCGTAAGCTAATATTCCCGATATAATTATAATAATGCTTAATGTAAGTTTTTTCAACATTTTTTCTTTGTTTTTACTGTTAATGATTTCTTTTTCAAAATTAAATTAAAAACGATTATTTTTTTTATTTATTACGTTATAGATGCAGTTATTAACAATAATTGTAGTATTATTAAAAAAAATAAAACAAAAAAAGAGACTGTTTTTTTCAGCCTCTTTGATATAAATTAATTATTGAATTATTCTTTGCTATTCTTTAATGAATTTGTAATTTTTTTCATTTATTCTCAATATATACATACCTGGAGTGAGATAGTTAATATCGATGGTATTGTTATATAAGATAAATGATTTTATTATTCTTCCGTAAATATCAATTATTTCAGCTTTTTTGTTATTTTGAACTCCTTCAATAGTAATATAATTGGAAGCGGGATTTGGGAATATTCTTTCTGTTATTTCGTTGTCGTTTATGTTTGTTATTAATGTCCATTTAGCGAAAAGTACAGTGTCTTGTGAAACGATGTAATTATTAAAATCCCATAAGTTTATGAATGTGTTATCGTCAGTAAACCAACCGTCAAAATTATAATTTGTTCTAATAGGGTCAGCTGGTTCTTGAACTAAATCTCCATAAACATGTGTTTGTGCTGGAATGTTAACTCCAATACCAGAGAATGTAACCGTGTATTCGGTTAAAGTCCATTTTGAATAAATAGTTGTATCACTAGTAATTGGGAAAGTATTATAATCCCAGATTGTACTGAATGTAATGCTGTCGGTGTACCAACCCAGAAAATCATAATATGTTCTAATTGGTTGTGTTGGAACTGCAGCGTATTGGTTTGCACCAATATATTGGGGTTCTGTATTTAGTGTTGGTGCGCCACCAAAATCTACTTTGTAAATAGTTGAATCTTCCTGTATCCATTTTGCATACAAGCAAGTGTCGTTGGTTATTATTTCGTGATAAAAATCAAAGTGATGAGTAGTAGTAAGACTGTCTTGATACCAACCGGCAAAACTGTAATTTATTTTTGTAGGGTCTGCTGGTCGAGTTGCTAAAGTTCCTAGTGGCACAATTTGTTGGAAAAGAGTATCATTTACGCTGATAAAGGTAAGAACTCCCTCGATAGCTTCCCATTTTGCGTATAGAGTAGTATCTTGTGTTACAACGTTGTTTGCAAAATCCCATTGGTTTGTAAATGTTCCATTGTCCGTATACCATGCATCAAAAATATAATATTGGCGAATAGGATCTACAGGAGCAATAATATAATCGCCTTCTTGTACTTGTTGTGTGGGAATTCCGGATACAGATATTCCAGAGAAGTTTACGTTAAACATTATTGGTTCCCATTTTGCATATAGAGTCATGTCGCTCATAACAGTATTAGTTGTGAAATTCCATTGATTTTGGAATGTGTTGTCGTCTGTGAACCAACCTCCAAATGTATAATGAGGACGAGTGGGTTCAGTAGGTTCTGTCGCATATAGTCCGTGTTCTACATATTGTGAATTTATTGAAACATTATCTCCGGCAAAATGAACATTATGATATACTATTTCTGTCCATTTCGCAAATAATGTAGTATCTTGCGTTATAGTAAAATTTGGAAAATCCCATTGTGTCGACCATGTTATTGAATCATTGTACCATCCAGCAAAATAATATCCGCTACGAGTAGGAGAGGGTGGAAGTTCTACGTGGTCGTTTAATGCTACAAGTTGAGATGGAGTTGTAATATCAATACCTTCGAAGTCAACAGTGAAAACAATCATCTCATAAGCACCCATGTCAATAGTGTCGGATAATATTCTGTCAATATTTATGATGTCTTTTACATCATCCCAATCTGTAATTCCAAATTCGGACGAGTATAATGCGTCGCTACCGCCGTTAATTGCAGGGCTTGATCCTTTTATTCTGTAGTCTCCATTAGTATTCTGTGTCCAATTTTGAGTTGCGGGGTCAATAGCATTAATGAATTTTACATCTAGCCCAACATTATTACCTTGATCTATTCCATAATTACTATCCCAATTGCTACTACCTCCACAACCATTAATATTACTGTAACGATAGAATGGAGAACTTGATATGTTTACAACAGAACTGTCGTTATTGCTGATAATACAGTTGCTTAAAATTGAATTAGAGCTTGAATTAAACATTCCTTCCATGTTGTTTCCTCCAATTGTTGTATTCAAAAACAACATATTTGAAGATTGAAGATTATAAACACCACCTGCGTTTGTAGTCGCTTTATTCCCGTAAACAACGCTTTGCAAATATTTAGAATTATTTGCACTATTATTATATATTCCTCCTCCGATTTCAGAACTATTTCCTCTGACTATAATATTATAGAATTTTGCTTTTCCTTTTTCGTTCATAATTCCAGCACCATTTTGTGCGAAATTATTTTCTATTATTAGATTCTTAAATTCTGAAAAAGCACCATTTGAAGTTGATGGGTTAATAAGATACAAACCACCACCATTACCCTGAGAAATAGCAAAATTTCTGAAAGTAGTTGATGAAGTTCCGTTTGCTTTACCGTCTGAAATCTTAAAGCCATCAAAAATAATTTTTCTATTGTCATTGATGTTTGCAGCTACTACAACGTGATAGCAGTTATCGTTCTGATTGTTAATATCTCCAATATTTCCTGAAAGAACAGTTAGTGACATGTCTCCTAAATTATTACCACGGACTTCAGGAATTGTATCAACAAGGTCGTTGGCATTTGTTCTAAAACCACCATAAACCTTTACTCCTTCAGGAATAAGAAACGTGAAATTTCTACTATCATTAACATTTGCATCGCCAAATACGTGTGTAGGTTTAAAGCTGCCTTGTACTACCCAGATTTGTGCAATACTGTCGTTTGGTGAACTTAAATAATTGTGATACGAAGCATAATAAAGTAGGTCTTGAAAATTTGGATAAGCATTAGCCCAAGAACTTCCCTTTTGTGTTCCTGCACCATTGGGTTTTACATAAATTATTTTTGTATCTTCTTGTGGACGAATAGGATCTTGCATTTCGAAAGCTCCTAAGTCAAGGTCATTATAAACAAGACGAGCTTGTCCTGCCATATCTTTTTGCTCTGACCAATTCGTATTTCCAAACAATCCCATTGCTGTTTTGTAGGCATTTGTATCAGCAGCACTTATTGCGGGACTTAATTCCATTATCTGATAATTTCCACCAATAGTTGGTGCGCTACTAGCCGGAAGAGGACTTACAAATAATGGATCCATTTCTTCGTTTTGTGGCCAACTGCTTGATTTATCTTGAACAAGAGATCTTGTATAACTTGCATTTTCTCCATTGGGATCGTCTGGAGCGTCATTTCCCCAGACTATTGAATTTTTTACAGTTGCACTTCCATAATTAGGAGCTTGTAGTGATACTCCAATTCCACCAGAGATATCTTCCGATCTGTTTCCAGCAACTGTAACATTTGTTAAGATAACATTTGCCATAGAAGAAACAAATACTGCACCTCCTGAATTCATTGCTCTATTACCTGAGATAATGGCATTTGCTATTGTGGGTTGAACAGTAGATCCATTTTCTAGGAATATTGCACCACCTTTTCCCCCTACATTACTAACTTCAATTGCTTGATTGTTTTTGAAAGAAGCATTTCTGATTATTGGTGCCATTTTAAGTGCACATGCGCCACCAAAGGCAGCAGTATTTCCAGTAAAAGTAATATTTTCATAGACGGCATTTCCCAAACTATTTTGTGATAAGTCTTTATTCCCAAAATTTACTAATCCACCGCCTTGATTGTCAGCGGAATTGTTTGTAATTATCAGATTTTTGAAATTCATGTTTGATCTGATCGCATATATTCCGCCTCCGTTGTTATGTTGTACTCCACCAATACCTGTTGCACCGTTAAGAAATATTTGTCCAGTTTCTCCGTTTGCTTTACCGTTAGTTATAAAAAATCCATCTAAAATTGCTTCTTGGTTATTGTTAACAGGATCATCATCAGGAGGAGCGATAACTACGTGGTATTTTGTGTTTGCTCCAGATAAAATTGTTGAATATGCCTGCCAATTTCTGTCATTAAAACTTGGATCTCCAGTATTTGGGAACCCTCCATATATTTTTACTCCTAATTTAATCACAAATGCATCATTGTTGCCTCCAGAAGTTGTAGGATAATTTTCTGAACCAGAAAGACAATTGTAATTACTAGCATCTCGCGAAGGAATGTAAGTTCCTGCTGCAACAAAAACAGAATCTCCTTTTGATGAAATATTAATCATCTCCTGGAGGTCATTTGATGCATTTGCCCATGATGACCCATCGCCAGTTCCGCTTGCAGTTGTTCTTACATAACGCGTTGTTTGTGAAAAGATTAAAAAATTTAGAGATATAAAAAAAATCGTAGATAATAGCTTTTTCATAAATATAATTTTCATAATTAATAATAATTTATAGCAAATTTAATTTTTTTTTTCGTATTTTTTACAAAAGACAGTAAATAAAAAAAGACTGTTTTTTTTACAGTCTTTTTTTATTTATTTGTTTTCTATTAGAAATAGAACATCAAGTTTAAAAATCCTTGTGGCAGAAATCTAAACGAAGTTTGTGTAGGTGTTTTAAATTCTTGATTAGTTTCATGACGATTGTTGTCCCAGCGTTCTCCAATTACATCTGTTTCTCCGTAAAATGTTCCACGAGCTTGGTAAGCAAATTCTAATCCCAATGAAAGATTTCTACTGAAGAAATAGTCTGCGCCAACGAAAACAGAAGCTCCATATGTAAATATTTTGTTATTGCTTTGGCTCAAAATTCTGTAATAATTACGTCCGTAATATGTTTGTCCCAAATTATTTCCAAAGTTATAGCTTGTTGGGTTTTGGTTCATGTCAGTAATACTGTTACCATATTCATAACTTTCCTTTTCATAACCATAGCCCAAAAAAACTTCTGCTCCTGCATAACCTTGAACTCTCCATAATGAACGGCGACATTCTCCACCAATTCCTAATTCAAACATTCCATCTTTATATTTATGTTGGTCAACAGTTAAGTCATTAGAAAGAGGGTCCATGTAGAATTGATAATCATCACGAACAAATTCTTTGTTTGTCCAATTGTTGAAATTCATGCTTAACCTTGATCTTAAAGCTAATTTTTCAGAAATAAAATATTTGCTGAAGATATCGCCTTGATAACCGATAACAGGAGTTCTTTCATTAACAGGTCCATTTATTCTTCCGAATGTTTGTGCACCTAAAAATCTTATAAATTGAGCTGCGTCTGCTCCAATAGCTATTGTTCCTGCTTGTGGCATTAAGGCTGAATAATCTTTTTTAGGAGCTTTAACTTCTTCTGTATTATTCTGAGCCAATAATGCTAATGAGCAAAATGCAGACAATATTATTAATGTTATTTTTTTCATCTTTTTAGTTTTAATTAATCGTTTTTATTAATCTAATTTAATACCTTTAACAAACATAAAATTTTGATCTGTTTTGTTATATTCATAAATACCTGCAGATGCACTTAGGTCATATCTGAAATAATTTGTTTCGGTAGTTGTAATAAAATTACCACCAACTATATCATCATTTTTAAGTTTGTGTTGTAAATTTACATAAGATACCATATTTATTGATGCAACTCCACCGCTAATCATTGGAACTTCTATTGAATATGTTCCTTCGCTTCCTACTGTTACACTAAGGTCTTTTGTGTATTGTGCGGTTGAAATACCAATTTCTGTTAATGTGATATGAATTGTTACTACTGTTCCTGCAGGAACTGCTATTGTATCAATTTCTGTTGGTAATGATGTGCCATCTGTAGCTAATCTGTAATGTGTTTGAGAAATGTATTCCATTTTTCCAGAAAATGTTACAGTTTTGGTAGGAACGATTGATCCGTTTTGAGTTAATAAATTAGAAGATGTGAATGTGAAATTATGTACATTGTTATTGGTTTTATGATTAACTGAAATTGTCGTAGGTGAGAAACTGAAGTTCCTATCGTAGGTTAAACTTTCAGATTCTTTGTAACTATGTACAAAATCATCACTTGTTACATCTACATTAATAGCATGTGTTGGAACAGGAATGTCTAATGTGTATTTGCCATTTTGACCTACTGTTGCTGTAAAGTAGTGCTTGTTGTTTTCAGAATTAGTCATAGGAATACCATAATCAGCATAAGATACAGAAAATGTTAATACTGTACCTGCAGGCACGTATTCATTTGTACTTGCGTTTGTGGCATCAAAATCAGAAGTTACGACTCCGCTAATTGTTACTTTGTCAAAACTTTCTAATGTTTTATCAATAGTTAATTCTTCAGATAGCTCATATTTTTTGCATGAACTTAATGCTATTACACAAATAGCTAAAAATAAACTTACTTTTTTCATTTTTTTTAATTTTAATAATTATTTTTAGCAAATATAATTATTTTTTTATTAATTATCCATCACATGAAAAAAAAAATCTGTGTTTTTTTGATTTTTTTGTGAATAATTATTGCTAAAATCCTTTATTTAGCAATAAAAGATAGAATTTTATAATAAATTAATTAGTTATTAACAAATTTATTATCTTTATAAATTCTTGGGATTGATTTCTTCGAGAATATTTTTTTACGGCAATTTTATTAACGTCTTGTTCTGTAAATGATTTTTCCTTCCATTCGTCAAATTTTTCCATAATATATTTTTTTATTGTAGGAAGATCAGAACAAGCTATTCCAGAATTTGTTTCTTTTATTGTAGCTTCAATACAGGCTTCATCATTTTTTATACACATAATTGGCTTTTCAACAGCTATGTATTCAAATAATTTTGTTCCCATAATTCCTTTGGGCCCTTCCGGACATTCTTTATTAGCTAATAATAATAGTATTGAACTTTTATTTAAAATTTTTGGCAATTCGGTATTTTGAACTGAATCGAATATTTTTACTAAAGATTTTATGCTACTGTCTTTCAATAATTTTTCCATGATATTGTTTGACATAGCTTTGGTGAAATAAAAGTCAATTTCAAAATTTTCAGGATTAATTTTTTTTTCTTGAAAAAGTTCGCCAACAGCTTCCAAGAAGGGTCGGGGATCTTTTAATTCGGTGGTTTCTATATTACCGGTATATGAAATTATGAATTTTTCTGATATTATTTTTTCTGCTTTAAAAATATCATCGTCATAACCGTTGAAAATTAATTCTGTATTTGGATTAAAATTTTTTAAAAAATTTTTATGCCATTCCGAAACCGTTGTTACAACATTTGCCTGATTAATATATTTGTTTCTTTCGTTTTTGTAGCGATTACTGATTATCGGAATTAAGGTTCTTGAAAGAAATTTGCTTCTGAAGTTTTTAGAAACATCTTCATAGTTAGGAAACTGCTCGGCAATGTCGCGTAAATCCATAATAAATGGAATGTTGTTTTCCTTTGAAATCCTTGCTGCAACTCCTGCAACAAATGTTTTTGATGATGATGAACTAAGAACTATTTTAATATCATCATTCTTTATTAATTTCTTGCATTCCTTGTAAAATATTCTTTTTTTGTAGTTAAAAAAAAAGTCTGCACAAAACACAAAAAAATATCTTATTTTACTGATAATATGACTTTTTGAAAAATAAAAATTTATATATTTTACGTTCTGATTTTCACTTAAATTCTTGTAAAAATAACTCGGATAAAATTCTGTAACTATTACAGGCTGCCAATTATTATCTAATAAGTATTTGCATAAATATCCCATTCTTGGATTAAAAGACGGAGGAAAGGAATCGCAAATAATTAAAATTTTGTTCATAATT
>CAZBPT010000009.1:0-4547 GCA_964493875.1 uncultured Bacteroidales bacterium
AATTTTTATTGAAAATTAGTAAAAAAAGGTATATTTTTGTAAAAAAGATGAAAAAAATATTTGTAATATTATTTATTGCGTTAATATCGCAAAACTTGTTTTCACAACAAGAAATTAAAGATGAAACCTTAGTAAAAAAACAAGGGAAAGTAGTTTTTAAATCAACCGTTTATGACTTTGGAAAAATCCCTTATGATAGTGATGCAACAGCCATTTTTAAGTTTAAAAATACCAACAAAAATCCGGTTCTAATATCCAATGTAAAAACATCTTGCGGATGTACCGTTGCAGATTGGACAAAAACTCCGGTAAAGAGAAATAAAAAAGGAACTATCACTGCAAAATATAATACAAAATCGGTAGGAAAATTTCATAAAACAGTTTCTGTATTTTTTGAAGGAGAGCCTCAGGCTATTCAACTAGAGATAAAAGGAGAGGTTCTAAATAAAGTAGAGTAAATAGAAAAAAAATAAAAAAAAATATTAACAAATTTTAAAAAAATAAGTCATGCCAAAGATTTCAGAAAGAGGATTAAATGTGCAAGAATCTGCCATAAGAAAATTGGTTCCATTAGCAGATGCTGCTAAAGAAAGAGGAATTAAAGTCTATCATTTAAATATCGGACAACCCGATATCAAAGCACCAGTTGCAGCTTTAGAATCGTTGAAAAAGATTAATCCAGAAACAATTATCGAATATAGTAATTCTGCAGGGAATTTAAGTTACAGAAAAAAATTGGCAAAATCTTACCAAGATATCAACATTGATGTTACTCAAAATGATATTATTGTTACTACCGGTGGTTCGGAAGCATTAACAATTGCTTTTATGACTACTTTAAATCCTGGAGATGAAATAATTGTTCCAGAACCTTTTTATACAAATTATAATAGTTTTGCATTTCAAGTAGGAGTAAAAATTGTTCCGATATCTTCAAGTATTAATAACGATTTTGCTTTGCCTCCAGTTGAAGATTTTGAAAAAGTAATTACTCCAAGAACTAAAGGTATTATTATTTGTAATCCTAATAATCCAACAGGTTATTTGTATTCAAAAGAAGAATTGTTTAAGTTGAAAACTATTGTTGAAAAATACGATTTATACGTTTATAGTGATGAGGTATATCGTGAATTTTGCTACGATGGCAATGAACATTTCTCTGCAATGAAATTAGGATTGGAAAATAATGTAATTCTTATTGATTCTGTTTCAAAACGTTATAGCATGTGCGGTGCAAGAATTGGTTGTATGGTTACAAAGAATAAAGATGTAATTAAAAATGCCATGAAATTTGCTCAAGCTCGTCTTTGCCCTCCATATTTTGGACAAATTGCAGCAGAAGCTACTCTTGATATTACTGATGAAGAAAGAGCAAAATACTTTAAAGCTGTTTATGACGAATATATTGCTCGCCGCAATTGTATGGTTAGCGGATTGAACAATATCCCCGGTGTATATTGCCCAAATCCAAAAGGAGCTTTTTATACTGTTGTAAAACTTCCTATTGATGATGCAGATAAATTTGCTGCTTGGCTTCTAACAGATTTTAATTATAATAAACAAACAGTAATGGTTGCTCCTGCTACAGGATTTTATAGCGACGAAGGAAAAGCAAAAGGGCTTGGAAAAAATGAAGTTCGTATTGCTTATGTACTGAATGTTGATGATTTAAAAAACGCTATCGAATGTCTTTCTGTTGCAATTAAAGAATACCAAAAGAAATTTATGTAATCTCCATGTTAATATAAATTAATATGGAAAATGTTGAAAAAAGAATAAAATTTCTTTCTGATGTATTAAATAAACATAATTATAATTATTATGTTTTAAACGAACCTACTATATCTGATTTTGAATTCGATAAATTATTGGAAGAATTATCAAATTTGGAAAATACTTATCCTGAATTTAAACAAGATGACAGTCCCACACATCGTTTAGGGAGTGATTTGATGAACAGTTTTAATTCTGTGCAACATGAATTCCCTATGCTTTCGTTGGGAAATACTTATAATGAAAATGAAATTCTTGAATTTCATAACAGAATTGTAAATGAACTCGGCGAAAACCCACAATATGTTTGTGAATTGAAATTTGATGGAGCTTCAGTTTCTGTAAAGTATCAAAACAATAAATTATATAAAGCAGCAACTCGTGGTGACGGAAGTGTTGGTGATGATATTACTGTAAATGTTAAAACAATAAAATCGATACCACTTTCAATTTCTAATCCTGGCATTCCAAATAATTTTGAAATACGTGGGGAAATAATTATGCCTCATAGTGTTTTTGAATCTTTGAATGCTGAAAGAGAAAAAAATGGAGAGCAATTATTAGCAAATTGTAGAAATGCTACTTCAGGTTCCATAAAATTGCAAAATTCTAAGGAAGTTGCAAAAAGAAAACTAGATTGTTTCTTTTACTATTTTATGGGCAAGGAAAAAATCGCCTCTACCCATTATGAAACAATGAAAATTCTTAAACAGTGGGGTTTTAAAATTTCTGAAAATATAAAATTATGTAATAATATTGAGGAGGTTATTTCTTATATCGATTTTTGGGATAAAGAACGAAAAAATCTTCCTTATGATACAGACGGAATAGTTATAAAAGTAAACTCATATCGTCAGCAAGAAATTTTAGGCTTTACTGCAAAATATCCAAAGTGGGCAATTGCTTATAAATATAAAGCAGAACAAGTAACTACAAAGCTTTTGACTGTTGATTTTCAAGTTGGGCGTACAGGAACAGTAACTCCCGTTGCAAATTTGGAACCCGTGCTTTTGTCCGGAACTATTGTAAAAAGAGCCACACTTCATAATGCTGAGCAAATGGCGTTGTTGGATATACGTCTAGGTGATGAGGTATTTTTGGAAAAAGGAGGAGAGATTATTCCTAAGATAGTTGCAGTGGCAAAACACGCCGAATTTTCAGAACCCTTAACTTTTATTTCTGATTGCCCTGCTTGCGGTAGCAAACTTTTAAAGGCCGAAGGAGAAGCTCGTTATTATTGCCCAAATTCTGATTTTTGTAAACCTCAAATTGTAGGAAAAATTCAGCATTTTATTGACAGAAAAGCAATGAATATTGATTCTTTAGGCGATGAAACAATTGAACTTTTTTATAATAATAAGTTAATTTCGAATATTGCAGATTTATATTCTTTAGATAAAAAAGATATTGTTACTTTGGAACGCATGGCAGACAAATCTGCTGATAATATTCTAATAAGTATCGAAAAATCAAAGTCTGTTCCTTTTGAAAAACTACTTTTTGCTTTAGGTATCCGATTTGTTGGAGAAACTGTTGCCAAAAAAATTGCTAAACATTTTAAAAATATCGATAAGATAATTTCTGCCACAAAGGAAGATTTAATGAGTTGTGAGGAAGTTGGCGATAAAATTGCTGATAGTATTATTAGTTATTTTCAAGATGAAAAAAATATTGATATAATAAATAAACTGAAATTACAACAATTGCAATTTTCTATTGCAGAAACAGAAATGCTTTCAGATAAACTTAAAGGCATGACGATAGTAATTTCCGGAACTTTCGATAATTTTTCTCGAGAAGAGATAAAAAAACTTATTGAAATTCATGGTGGAAAAAATATTTCTGCTATTTCAAAGAACGTTGATTTGTTTGTTACTGGCCAAAATATTGGTCCTTCAAAATTGGAGAAAGCAACTGCTTTGGGTATAAAAATGATAGATGAAAATCAATTTTTACAACTTATTAATGATTAAAAATGATGAAAAAAACTTTATCAGTATTTTTGTTTATATTATTCTCTTTTTCAAATTACTATTCTCAAGATGTAAAAATTTATGATATTCAAGGTGCTGGAGATATTTCTTCTTATCAATATCAGGTTGTTAATACCGAAGGGGTGGTTACTCTTTGTCTTTTTGGAGAAAATCAATTAAATGGTTTTTTTATTCAGGATACTGCAGGAGATAATGATTCCAGTACTTCAGATGGAATATTTGTTTATGGGTATCAAGATGTACAACAAGGCGATTATATTTCTTTTGAAGGAAAAGTTTCTGAATATTACGGAAAAACCGAATTGAAAAATATCAATAATCTTCAAATTTTGTCTTCTGGTAATGATATTCCTTATACCTATCTGAATTTTCCTCAAGATTTTCTCGAAGAATCCGATTATGAACGATTCGAAGGAATGGCAATTTGTTTTGAGCAGACAGTTCATCAAGTATCAAATTCAGATTTAGATTATTCCGGTACTTTGGCATTTTCATCAAAACGTTTACGTGCTCCAACAGATATTGCTTTGCCTTTATCGGCTGATTATGATGAAACTTTGGAAAGTAATGCTATTGATATTTTTTTTGTTGATGATGCTTCTAATGATAATTATCCATCTCCGATACCATTTCTTGATAGCGAAGGTACAAGAAGAAATGGAGAAAAAGTGGATAATATAAAATTAGTTTTGGATTATAACAATAGTCGCTGGCTTTTTTATCCAACCGAAACAATGATATTTTATGGTAATCCAAGAACAGAAAGTCCCGAAGAGCCAT